>NZ_JAVRBR020000066.1:0-238002 GCF_034531165.2 Dendronalium sp. ChiSLP03b
AGCCTTTCGAGGCTTTAATTTCTAAGTTTTGGCTATAAATTTTAGTTACTGTTAGAAAATAAAGGCTCAAAGCTTGACTCAATCAAAGTTTCAGAATCTTGCTTCGATTATTGTTTTCCGAGAGTGACAAAAGAAAGATAACACATAATTGCGACCAAATTTATCTACAAAGGCGATCGCAATCAGTGTCGTAATAATATTTACTGCACCTGTAATCCCTGTAATTGTGAGAGAATCTTTTTCCGAAAACCCGACTGCTCACCATAAAACGCTGCTGTAGTAGTGGAGGTCATGGTTATATCTCGTATGAAAAATCTGGCGTTGTTGAATAGAGAGATGATTGACTCACGCAGAGAGAGGCTGTGCGTTGCGCGGGTTCCCAAGGTACTCCGTTGAGCGGCTTTGCCGACTTGTTCGCTCTTAGCGTTCCCGAACTCAGGTGAAGTACCATCACGTTGTAGTAACTGGTGTCACGCAAAGACGCACAGACAAAAGAAACAGAGTTAATAAAGATAACAATTTATTCCTTCTGCCTTCTGCCTTCTACCTCCTGCCTTTCTTTACCGTCTGGAACGTCTGCGGACTCGGTCGATCATCACTGCCAAAATAATTACCAATCCTTTGACGACTAGTTGCCAGAAGAAAGACAGATTCAACAAGGTTAGACCGTTGTTAAGAATCGCAATGATCAATGCACCAAGAAGGGTTCCGCCAATAGTACCAATACCGCCTGTAAAGCTGGTTCCACCAAGAATCACAGCAGCGATCGCATCTAACTCATAACCCTGACCTAATAAGCCACTAGCACTATAAAGACGGCTGGCACTCATGATGCCAGCCAAACCTGATAGCAATCCACTCACACCATAGACAAATAGCAACACCCGATTAACTTTAATCCCAGTTAATCTTGCTGCTCGCTCGTTACCACCGACTGCATATATTTGTACTCCTAAGACAGTTTGTCGTAGCACAAACCAACTCACTACTACAGTCAATAACGCAATGATAACTAGCCAAGGAAGTGGGCCGACATAGCTGTTACCTATCCAAGCAAAATTTATGTCGCGGTTGATCACCGTTGTTCCTTTGGCAATCAAATAGGCAACACCACGCAAGGCGGTAAGTGAACCCAACGTGACAATAAAAGGCGGCACATCTAAAAAGGTGATCAAAGCGCCGTTCACTAAGCCCAAAAGCAATCCTGCGAGTAAACCAGCAGGCACAGCGGCCCAACCTATAGCGGGAAGTAACGATACCAAGAGGGTAACTACGGCAGAAACAGCTAATATTGAACCAACTGAAAGGTCAATGCCTCCGGTGAGAATTACAAACGTCATCCCGGTTGCCAGCACAATATTGATTGATGCTTGGCGTAAGATATTAACGATGTTACCGCCAGTAAGAAAGTTGGGAGAAAGGAATGTAAATAAAATGCAGATGATGACGAGAATCGGCAGAATACCTGCAACCTCAAGCAGAGTATTGATTGATTTCCGATTGAGCGACATCGGAGCATTGCCCGATTTCTTATTAGCTGGTCTTACGGTCTGACTCATGATGATACCTCCGATGCTCCAGTCGCATAGTGCATAATATTTTCTTGGGTAATTTCTTTTTCCGGACTGCCGTCAAGTTCGCCCACTAGCCGTCCTTCTCGCATCACAAGGACGCGATCGCTCAATCCGACAACCTCCGGTAGTTCGCTGGAAACCATCAAAATCGCTACGCCTTGGGCTGCCAATTCACTGATAATTCGGTAAATTTCGCTTTTGGCACCAATATCTACGCCGCGTGTTGGTTCATCTAACATCAGTACTCTCGGCTTAATAGCTAGCCAACGCGCGAGTAGTAGCTTCTGCTGATTCCCACCAGAAAGATCCACGGCTCTGATTTCCAAATTCGCCAGCCGGATATTGAAGTTTTCCACTGCTTGCTTCGCCAAGAGATTGACTGAACCCCAGTTGACAATACCAGCCTTGGCATCTTGCTTGAGTGTGTTAAGGGCAATATTCTTCCGAGAACTCATCTCCAAAAATAAACCCTGGTCTTTGCGGTCTTCCGGGACGTAGCCAATGCCGGCAGCAATGGCATCACTAGGCGAATTAATATTCAGTTTCATGCCATTCAGGAAGACTTCCCCACTTGCCTTGCGGTCAGCACCAAAAATTAGTCGGGATACCTCTGTGCGTCCTGCACCAACTAACCCAGCTAGACCGAGAATCTCTCCAGCGCGAATTTGAAAACTAGCTGGCTCAATCTTGCGTCCGTCACTAATATTTCTGACTTCCAGCACTATCGGTCCAGGATTGGTTTGCCGTTGGTGTTCGTAAAAATCCTGCATTGAGCGACCAACCATCATCTGTACTAATCGCTGTGCAGAAATTTCATCCCGCGTCAAACTACCAATGTATTGACCATCGCGCAGTACGCTAATCCTGTCAGCCAATGCATATATCTCTTCCATGCGGTGACTGATGTAGATAATAGCAATGCCATCATCTTTAAGTCTGCGAATTACCTCAAACAAATGCTGAGTCTCGCGGTCAGACAGGGCTGCTGTTGGCTCATCCATCACCAAAATTCGGCTTTTGTCCTTCAGTGCCCTGGCAATTTCTACCTGCTGCTGTTCGGCGATCGATAAAGTGCCAACCACAGTATTTGGTGTAAAAGTTGCTCCGAGGCTTTGCAGCACTTGTTGTGCTTCCTCTTCCATTCCTTTGCGGTCTAAAAATTGACCTCGTTGCAACTCGCTACCCATAAAAATATTTTCGGTAACGGTTAAATTAGGCGCAACGTTGAGTTCTTGATAAATAAGATTAATACCTGCTTTGCGTGCTGAAGCCGGATCGGTAATTTTTACGGGTTGACCATTGATACGAATCTCGCCTTCATCGGCAATGTAAGCCCCAGCCAGGATTTTCATCAATGTGCTTTTACCTGCTCCGTTCTCACCCATTAAGGCGTGAACCTCTCCTGGATAAATCGTCAAATTGACATTTTCCAGAGCAGATACACCATGAAATCTTTTTGAAACCCCTTGCATTTCTAATACAGGGGTAGCAGTTGGTACATGAGGAAAAAAGGTTTCAATACTTGTTGTCATGAGCCGATTCTCTAAAAATAATTTAGAATTCGCCATTGTTGAGTTAGAAATTAAAGCGTTGCTGAATTTGAGTATGAATTGATATTTTTGACTAAAGTCGAAGGTCTATTTTTTGCGCTTTTGCGCTTTTGCGCGAAACAAAATTTATCTCATCAATCAGCAACACCGAAACTAATCAACTCACGCCTGATGTGAAATTAAAGTTAATTACAAAATTGTGTTTGAAAAACCAGCCACTGATGCCTATCTATACATTATGGAATGGATAGGTGCAAAGACACTAAGCATCTATTGGATAATTCACATTAGGCATAATTTTCAATTCCTAACTAGCAATTATGATTGCTTACCAACTTTTCTCTGTGCTGACGTTATCTTTTGTAATCAACTTGACTGGAATTAGAATGGTGGAATTACTTGGTTTTTTACCATGCAAGATGTCGTTGCCAACTTCAACTGCTTTTGCAGCCATTCCTCGTGGATTTTGAGTAGCTGTTGCAGCATATATCCCATCTTTATTCGCGATCGCTTTGATTGCTTCTGGGGCACCATCGACCCCAACAATAAAGAAATCCTTACGTTGTGCTTGGATTGCTGCTAGTTCTGCTCCTACCCCACTCGGATCGTTGATGGCAAAAACAGCATCTATTTTGGGAAAGGTTGTCAGCAAATCAGTCATGACTCTGAGTCCTCCATCCCTGCTTCCCTCAGCATTCTGATCTTTAGAGAGGATTTTGATCTCAGGATATTTGGATAGTGCTTTCTCGCAACCACTAACTCGCTGAACCACTGATTCCACCGCAGGGCCATTGACGATTACGACATTACCTTTGCCTTTGAGCCGATCGCCAATATATTTACAAGCAACCTCTCCAGCTTGCACATTATTAGTAGTAACGGTGGCATCTACTCCCTCTGCACCTGTATCGACGGCGATGACGATTCTACCTGCTTGTTTAGCTTTTTCCACTGCTGGCTTAATGCCATTTTTATCAGCCGCATTCAGGATAATGATGTCAGTATTCGCCGCTGTGAAGTTTTCAATTTGGTTGGCTTGTTGGTTGAGGTCATAGGCACTGGAAACCACACTAACTTTGACATCATTACCGCCGATTTTCTTGGCTGTTGCGTCAATTTCCTGTCCCATCAGGACGAAGAAGGGGTTACTTAGATCGCCAGCTGTGAAAGCTACCGATCGCAATTTCCCATCCCCAGTACCAGTTTTACTCTCTGCGCTAGTATTCGTAGCAGTGTTGGTATCAGTGTTAGTAGCAGTATTGCCATTTTGAGAGCCATTTGAGCAACTAATAACAGTACCGCTGAGAATGCCTAATAGGCTAGCTGCGATCGCAATCTTTTTCACATTCATAAATCTCCTCTTTGAAAAACTGTTGAGTGCTGAGTCAGGAGTTATCTGCCTCATCTCCCCCTGCTCCTCCTCTGCTCCCCTACTTCCCCTACCAGCCTTTGTAGCTGCTGAGGTTTTCTCGCGTGACTAACTTGACTGGAACCAGAATGTTGGGTGACTCCAGTTTTTTGCCTTGGATGACATCGTTGCCAACCTCAACCGCTTTTTGTGCCATGCCTGCGGGATCTTGAGCAGCAGTTGCAAAAAATACACCATTTTTATCTTCCATTGCTTTGGTTGCATCTGGTGAACCATCAACCCCAACAATAAAAAATTCTTTACGTTTTGCTTGTTTTGCTGCTAAGTCTGCGCCGACGCCGCTTTGGTCGTTAGTGGCAAAAACAGCATCTATTTTGGGAAAAGTTGTAAGCAAGTCAGTCATAACTCTGAGTCCACCATCCCTTGTCCCTTCTGCGTTCTGGTCTTTAGAGACGATTTTTATTCCAGGATATTTGGACAATGAAGTCATACAGCCTTCAACTCGCTGGACTATGGAATCCATCTGAGTACCGTTGAGAATGACTACGTTACCTTGACCTTTGAGGCGATCGCTAATATATTTGCAAGCAATCTCTCCCGCTTGCGTATTATTAGAACTAATCATTGCATCTACATCTGCATCAACGGCTGAATCTACCGCAATCACAACTCTACCTGCGTTCCTTGCTCGATCGATTGCTGGTTTAATTCCTTTTTTGTCAACCGCACTGAGGATAATTAGGTCAGTATTCGCCGCAGTGAAATTTTCGATTTGGTTGGTTTGTTGATTCAGGTCAAAGGCACTGGACACTGCATTAACTTCGATCTCATTGCCGAGTTTATTCGCTTGTTCTTGAGCGCCTTTCTGCATTGCTACATAAAAGGGGTTACCCAAATCGCCAAGGGCAACACCGATAGTTTGCAATTTTCCCTTTGGAGAACTAGCCTGATTCAAACTAGTATTGGTAGCTGTGTTAGTCTCACTATTAGAAGCAGTGTTGCTATTTTGAGAGTCATTGGTGCAAGCAACAAGAGTACTACTGATAAAACCTAATATGCTAGCTGCAAACAAAATTTTCTTCATATTCATCTATATCCAAGAACGCATTTGAATTTGAGGAAAATCAGCAGAATTTAAATCTGCTATATCAGACAATCTTGACAACTTCCGACTTAATTTAGTGGCACTGCTAGCTTTGGCAATTTCAATTATCAAACATCTTGCAATCTGATGTAATTTGAATTGTTACTATTAGTTACACTAGATTATTTTTTGGCTCAATCGAGCAAAACATTGAACGCTGCAATACACACAAAAATCAGTTTTTGTTCTTTGTGAAAACTTGATTTGAAAGTGTGTAGTTGAAAACAGTTGTTCGTTAAGATTTAAAGAATTTTATGCTATCAAACTTACAAGTTTTTCTGTTATTTTTTTACTAGTTTATCCTTTCTTTTTGGCAAAAATGAATTTACTTTATTGAAGTTTACAAACCAAACAATTCTTTGTTCATCTGAATGTAATATCATATTCAATGAGCGGCTTGTCATTAGTTCTGACGTGGAGATAAGTCCGTTCGTCGAAGCCGAACGGAACTTTAGACACAGAAAAATTTTTAATGTCACAGAACGGACGCGATGAGTAGCTTTGCGCCTATTTCGGTTGACTAGGTAATTCCATAAAAATCAAGCAAGTGGCTGGCAAATAAGGATATCTGTACAGTTTTTGTATGCTGTTACAGACATAAATTATGACATTAAGATTTGAAAAACATTTCACTTGGTTTAGGCTTGTCGAAGAATTTTTGCTGATAATGACGAGCAAAAAATAATTACAATCTCGACAACCAAAATCAGGTATAATATCAATGCAATATTCTTTAAATCTTTGCCTTTACTACTACCGAACATTCAAAATTTTAATGTTGCGGGTAAATATTTAGCCACTAAATCCTCATAGTACGACTTTAGTGTTTGCCAGTCAGGAGGATTAGGATTTTTTGAATACAAATCGTAGGGATTGAATAACTTCACCCATTTAAACATTTCTTTATCGTGTTTATCCATTAAATGGTCGTATGCGTTTTCACGATGTTGAGGATAAAATGAGTGATAGCGAAGGATGTACAATGCTGGTTCTGGCAAGTAAGGTTTCATCATGCTATAGAAATACTCATCGTGTCCCCATGACATGTGTACATTACTTAATCCACAATTTGGTTCGTATATACCATATTTAGTGTTATATATCGATTTATTGCGATCGGGATTATTTTTGAAAAATTCAGAGAAGACGATTTTATCAGAGAATGCACAACCTACAGGATAGGTATCGCCTACGGTAGCCCATTGAGGTTCACCAAATAGACAAAGTACCTTTCCCATGTCGTGAAAGAAACCAGTCAGTACCATCCAATCAGGATGACCATCGGCGCGAATCGCTTCTGATGTTTGCAACAAATGCTGTAATTGGTCTAGGTCTGTATCGGGATCTGAATCATCAACCAATTGATTCAAAAAGTCGACTGCATCCCAAACAGTCATTTCTTTCTTGTCAAACTTTAAAAACTCTGCTTTTTTTTGTAGTACAAAATCATATGTTTGATTAATATGATTTAACCGATAGAATTCTTTGACTGTATCTCTGGTAAGCGTTTCATAATCCCTGTATGCTTCAACAGTTTTACCTTCTTGAACTATGCTGTTCGGATCGGGATAGCGATTAAGTAAGTCTTCTTCCCATTCTTCCAACGAATGTAAGGGGTTGTTTTGAGCTTGCTTGATGAGACGAGTTAGAGTTTGAGACATATCTTCCCACTTTTCGATGCTGATTTGTTAGTTAAATAATACTTTTGCACTTCATTTAATGCACAGGTGTGCAAAAACTGTATTGAGCTTATTTTTATTTTTGCACACGTGTGCAAAAATAGTTGTTAATTTTTTTATCTATTTGCACAAGTGTATATTTTGCCTTCAAAAAACATTCTTTACTTTAGTAAGTGAATATTTTCCTGTGGATGCTTGACAATGTGGATTTTTTGCTGTGGATACTTGGCAATATCAGACAATTCCTGCAATTGATTTATCGCTTCTGCACCCTCTAACTTCATTAATTCGCGGTCATCCCAGATTTCCATCCAAGTGATACCATAATCAGACACTAAAAACCGAATCAGGTGCTTTTCTCCCAGACTAACCATAAATGAAGCACTCTTGATTTTGTGGCCACATGTATAACAAGATGTAGGATAGCCGCGTTGCTCAAGTACAATTGATAAGGCTTGCAGGCTCATTACCAAGTCTTGAACGACTTGCTGATGTTGTTGCGCTAATCTTAGAAACATAAGTTTCCTCTTACAACTACAGTGATGCGATCGCTTTTATATTTGTATGAGATTACTTTTGATATGATTTAGTTGCCAAAACACCGTATTTTCAGAGAAAAGCGATTAATCTCGTCTGAGGGGTACTTTATAGACTTTAATCAATAAGCTAAATTCCCAAAGTCATTCTGATGTTTTGGACAATTGCCTGGGGTGTCTGTGCAACATCCATATGTATAGTGTCTAATGGTTCTTCCAGAGTCTCAAACTGGCTACCTAGGAGTTTTTCACTCATATAGTGATTTTGACGCTGTTGCAATCGCTGTTGAATTAACTCATAAGCCCCTTTGAGGTAAACTAGCTTGATGCGTTCGCTATCCAATGTAAGAAATTGGCGATAGCTTTGTTTCAGTGCCGAACACGCCAGTACCACATCTTTATTGTCTTGTAGCCATTGTTTAATAGCTGTTTGCAAATTTTGCAACCAAGGCATCCTGTCGGCTTCAGTTAAGGGGATACCACGCCGCATTTTCTCAACATTCTCCAGCGAGTGGAAAGCATCGGCATCACTAAATTCCCAGTGTAAAGAGTCTGCTAACAGTTTTCCCACAGTGGTTTTGCCAGATCCAGAAACACCCATTACGAGAATAATCATTACACCTCTTGATTACGAATTAAGACGGTACAGTATCTCCCCAGCTTTTGGTACAAGCAAAATGCCTTCATTCTCACGGTTTGACCATTCTGTTGGTTGAATGGTAGCTGGATCGCGATAGTTTAAGTTATGCACTGCACAGCGTTCAGGAGAGATACCTGTAGCTAAAGTGACGTGAATTCTTGCTTGTTCCCCTTTTATAGAATCAAAAGTGCCCATACCTTTCAAGTGAGTGCTATGGGCGAGTACTCCACCAGGATACGCTTGGAATCTATCCCATTGTTTGAGAAAGTAATCACGCACGTGATAGCCTACTTCGGCTAAGATTTCGCCGTGTGTATAGCTAAATTCGGTAATGTGGGGGGCATATATAATTAGCTCACCTCCATCAGTCACTACTGGCTCTAGCTTGTACATTCCTTTAGCCGCCGTCCAAATGTCGTCATACATTTGGGGCATTACCGACAGCACTTGTTTAAAAGGCTTATCTACGTATTTGATATGTACTTTGGCCGATAAATTGGCAGCGGCTTCCCAGGCTGACTCTGGTTTATCTATATAAAGCCCAGCTAACTGATTCGTTTTTGGTGCAACCACCATTGCTAGACAAAGCTTCGGAGTAGGAATTAGGCTAGCGGCTCGGTTTATCAAGCGCCGAACTGGTGTGATTCCTGGTTTACCAATAATTTCGTAACAGGTGATTAAAGCACCCAACCAGTGTGATAAATTAATGACTTCCTGACCACTAATACCGGGAAAAAAATATTTATTTCCACCAGAAAAACCGACAACTTCGTGGGGAAAGACTGGGCCGCAAATGATTATCAAATCATATTCTATTACAAGTCGATTAACACGCACCTCAACTGCCTGATGCAGCATTCCCCTGCTGATATCTGCGATTTCATCTGCCGAAATCACTCCACAAGAAATAAAGGTATCTGGTTTATTCCACAGGTGGTTAAAAATTTGAACTTTTTTAAAAGTTGTTTCTCGCTCTTGTGGTGTTACATCTACCAAGCGATTAATTTGTTCCTGACTCATGGGATTATGCGTACCCAGAGCGATTAAATAATCTAGTGCAGCAACCCGATCGCCCAACTCTTTATGAAGTAATCGAAACATTTGGGGTATGGGAGCAGTGCGGGTACCATCTGGAATTAATACTAAGATACGTTTTCCATCTAACGTAGAGTCTGCCAAAGCTTCATGAACCAGCTGGGAAACTTGCTCATCGGCAAGTGTGCCGTTAGTTACAGCCAGTGAATACATTTTTAAACTCCGCTGTAGATACTAAATCCACCATCTACGGGTACAACTACCCCGTTGACGAAACTAGAACCAGAACTGCATAACCAAATCAAAGTACTGAGTAATTCGTCAGGTTCTCCGAAACGCCCAGTGGGGGTATGCTCAATAATTTTTTGCCCGCGAATTGTCAAACTTCCATCTGCGTGTAGGAGTAAATCTCGATTTTGCTCCCCGATAAAGAAACCGGGGGCGATCGCATTTACTCGCAGTCCAGCACCATACTTTTGGGCGAGTTCTACAGCTAGCCAGCGCGTAAAGTTATCTATCCCCGCTTTCGCCGCTGAATAGCCAACCACCCGACTGATTACACGTATAGCAGACATCGAAGATATATTGACAATACAACCGCGGGGCTGATTTCTTTCAATCATTGCCTGACCAAAAACTTGGCTAGGCAGTAGAGTACCAACCAAATTTAGACTAACCACTTGCTCAAAAGCTGCGTGTGGCATATCAAAAAAAGTTGCATCAGGAGTAATTGTGGCAGCGGGGATATTGCCGCCGGCTGAGTTTACTAGAATATCTATCTGACCCCAATGCTTGATAATAGCGCTTTTGGCTATTTCTAATTGCGAGCGATCGCTAACATCTGCCACCACAGCAATACTTTCTCCACCGTTAGCGCTAATATCAGCCACCACCGCACCCGTCCGTGCTTCATTGCGACCAAGAACAACTACTCGCGCCCCAGCAAGAGCTAAACCCCGTGCCATAGCTCCACCAAGCACACCAGAACCGCCTGTGACTACAGCTACTTGGTCTTTGAGACTAAAAAGTTTATTTAAAATCAAGTCTGGTTTGTTCAATAAGTCTGGCATCAATAATTCCTCTGCTTATACAGTTTCCCAAAAATCCTGATAGAAATTATTCCCCCTAGTCTCCTTTGTCTCTTCAGCAAGTAATATCTTTGAACGCAAATATTAGTCCAATTTATAAGCCACCCTAGCGAGGTCGTAAGCTAAAGCGCGAGCCATTTCATAGCCTTCTTCTTCCTCGACCAACCCACGTGTTACCAATCCCGCTAACCAATTACAAGCTATACGCCGCCAAACAGTATGGCGAGCTGGAATGGAAACGAAAGCGCGTGTATCATCGTTAAACCCGGCGGTATTGTAAAGGCCAGCAGTTTCCATGACTCGCTCGAAGTAGCGTTCCATACCATTCACGCTATCGTGAAACCACCAGGGCGGCCCGAGCAGTATAGCTGGATAATGACCGGCTAAAGGAGCGAGTTCGCGGCTGTAAGTGCTTTCATCCAATCCAAAAAGGATTAAGTGGAAGTTCCTATTATTGCCGTAGACTTCCAACAACGGACGCAGATTTTCAGTCCACTCTATTTGCAGTGGAATATCGGCACCTTTGTCAGATCCAAATTGCTCAAACACAGCAGGGTTATGGTTGCGTGTGATACCACAATGCATTTGCATCACCAGACCATCTTCCACACTCATCCGAGCCATTTCCACGAACATATGACCAGTAAAACGCTGTGCATCATCTGGATTTAGCTTGCTGACTAATGCTCTCGCAAAGATAGCCTCTGCTTCCCGGTCACAAAGGTGCGTGGTATAAGGCGTAGCTGCGCTCTGGTCAGTAGCTGTCGCGCCCATTTTTTTAAAGAAAGCTCGACGTTCTTCTAAAGCTTGCACAAAAGTAGCGTAAGTGCTGATTTCCCAGTCTACAGTGCTTTCCAGCTTGGCAAGATTTTCGCGCCAACCAGGAGTGTCTAGGTTAACTACTGCATCTGGTCGAAAAGTCGGTCTGATGTGAGTAAAACCTTCTTGGTGAAGCGATTGATGATGCTCAAGGGTATCACTGGCCGCATCAGTAGTACAAAGCACTTCAATATTAAAGCGTTTGAATAAAGCACGAGGCGAGAACTCAGGTAAGGTCAACTGATCTTCTAGATAATCATAGATATCTCCGGCATTTCGGGAATTTAAAGGCTCATCGACTCCAAAGACGTTATATAGTTCATCTTTTAGCCACAACCCAGACGGAGTACCCCGGAATAGATAAAAATGTTCGGCGAAAAGCTGCCAGATTTTGCGGTGGTCAGTTTCTATCAGCGAACTGTCACTGGTAGGTATACCCAAAGCTTGCAGAGGTATGCCCCGACTATAGAGCATTCGGAAAATATAGTGGTCAGGGATAATAAATAATTCAGTCGGCGAACCAAAACGCGCTGCTGGATTAGCTAACAAGGCTAGATCTACGTGGCCGTGAGGGCAGACCAGCGGTAAAGCGGATATGCTATCAAAAAATTGATGGGCTATTTGTCTTTGAATTGGTTCTGGGGAGAAGCAGCGATCGCCAGATAAACTACGTTTTTTGGTTAACATAATTTTTGTCCGATAAAAAGTTATTAATGAAAAACAGAAGGCATAAATAAAGATAACTATTTAAAGCAAAATGAACGAGTTGAAAACACTCTTACCTTCTGCCCTCTGCCTCCTGCCTTCTGCCTCTATTCACTGCTGCACTACTACCCCGCTTTACCAAGAAAGGAGATAAAACGCGATTTTCTACACTTTTTTCCTCTAATAAATCGAGTAACATCTGCATGGCAGAGGAACCAATTTCTAACATTGGTTGGCAAATTGTCGTCAGTGGCGGCGTAACGTAACGACTTAAAGCAATACCATCAAATCCAACTATACTTAAATCTTGCGGTACTGAAATACCTAGTTCTTGGCAGCCTAAAAGAGCGCCAATCGCTATCATATCGTTGTAACAAAAGATGCCAGTTACCCCAGCAATGACTAGTTTAGATAATAGTTGTTGCCCGGTGGCAACATCGCTGATTCTGACATTGTCTTCATCACTAATTGCAACCCAATAATTACTTTGTGGTAAACCAGCTTCAGTCAAAGCCATGCGATATCCTTCTAGACGCTGCTGGTTTGACCTGCTGCGATCGCCCACACCTAGATACCCAATGGAGGTATGTCCCAGACTTATTAAATGCTCTACAGCCAATTTTGCACCTAAGCGATCGTTTATTTCCACCGAGTGAAATATGTCAGGTTGATCTTCAGTCTGGCTATTAATAAAAACTGTGGGTACAGCAATTTGCTCTAGTTGCTTTGTATGGTGTTTATTAATTCGTGAGTCGGCTACTAAGATACCGTCCACTCTCCGGCGATGAAAAGTATCAATAGCTGCTATTTCCTGTTCAAAATCGCGGTGTGAAGCACTTAACAAAACACTCAAGCCAGTCGATTTGGCTACCTTTTCGATTCCCTCTACTACCTCAGCGTAAAAGGGATCTGCTATTGAAGTTACTACTACCCCAATGGTATTGGTACGTTGATTTTGCAAACTTTGAGCAATAGCATTAGGCACATAATTCATCTCCTTCGCTATTTGCTTAATTTCCTCTCGCACCTTGGGGCTAATTAGAGAGTTGTCTCGTAAAGCGCGTGAAACGGTGGAATGAGAAACGCCTGCTCTGCGAGCAATATCTTCAATTGAAATTCTTCGTTTGCTCATTTGCTATCTGAGAAATTTTTAGATATTGCACACGTGTGCATAAAATTAATTATAGAGAAATTGAGTCATTCGTCAATAGATTTCAATACAAATCGTAACTGTGTCTTGTCGATGGTTATCTTACAAAAAGTTGTCGAAAACAAAAGTTTATGTATAAATTGAAACTAGCAACTCAACCGAACTTCAGCCCCAACAATAGTATTAATGATTTTTCGTATGCTGTCTGAGGGGTATCATTTAGGAACGTTGCTAATTGAACTCTCTAATATCAATCAACCTATTTTTTGTTTTAACGTAAGAACCAAAAAATATTAGCAGCAGCCGCATCAAGACTTTTTCTAGACTATATGCGTCGCAAAATTATATATGTTTTAATTCTGCTGCTTTCATTGAGTGTTATTACGCTTTGGTGGCCCGTGAATGATTCTGAATGTGATTCAGAGGCTTTTCTAAAATCAAAAACCAAAAAATTCCAAGTACAGGCCACTAAAGTTGTTGTTCAGCCATGGCTCGGCGAACACCAAGTGTATGGAGTTTTTATGGTTCCCGACGAATACAAGCAAACTCCATTTTTTGTTTTAACAGTCAAGGGTGCTATCAGCGAATGTTCGAGACCATTTGGCTACAGGCAAAACTTTGATGACATCTTTGCTGAGGCTGGGACTCATTTAGTGAGAAACTACATTAGAACCCGCATTGCTCTGCGGCTCATTCTTCAAGGGTTTTACTTCCAGCTTAATGATAAACAGAGCTGGACGCTGACCTTTCCTCAGCCAAAGGCTGATCGAGAAGAGATGGCAGAGTAGGGGCAGAGGGGCAGGGGGCAGAGGAGTAGAACTCAGCACTGCCAACTCAGTAGTCTTCTAGTGCGGAATTTTAGGTGAAGTTGCGATCGCTGTCAAGTTGGTGGTTGAGTTTCCAAGATATTGTTGTTTTCTACCAAATTATTGGTAGTATTTACTACAATCTGTGCGGCTCCCGTGAAAAACGATCGCTCTATAGTCGCTGGAATGTCACTGGGTTGGTGATAGTGGGGAGTACGTAAGTTTGCCGTATCCGTGACCAGCACAGCACCAACTCCCTGATACCAGAATGGGGCGTGGTCGCTGCGTAAGGTGTCGGGTGTCAGCAAACCTTTCAGAGGAATGGGTAGTTTCAGGACTGGTGGCAGATTCGATGCTTCCTGATTTCGGGTAGTTGAGGTTAAACTCTGTGAGTTTTGAAAGGCATTCAGCAAAGGTAAATGTTCTGCATCGCCGACTACTGCCAAAAAATCGCCCTTGCCGCTGGGTGAGGTAATGGGCAATCCTGCGGGATACTTTTGACAGCCGGGAGTATAGCAAGCATATCCCACCATATCCATAACTATGACACCGCGTAGATTTTTTAAGCGTACTGCTTTGGTGACAAACGCCCGACTGCCTAACAGACCGGCTTCTTCTTTATCAAAAAAAGCTAATTGCAATGTCCGTGGCATCGGACGCGAAGCCAGAAGGCGGGCAACTTCCAGTACCACAGCAATACCAGTGGCATTGTCATCAGCACCAGGAGATAAGGCAACGGTATCGTAATGTGCTGCTACGAGAATTGCTCCGGCTGTCTTGTCAGTTCCCTGTCGTTCTGCAAAGACATTAACACCGTCAGCGAACTTTTCCAGCTGGGGTTTCCAGCCTAATTTTTGCAGTTCTGTAGTGATATAAGTGCGAGTTAGCGATCGCTCTATAGTGGTGTAGCGCTGAAAATTCAACTTTTGGATATGAGTTAATAGCTTGTCAGCCGAAACTTGGGGCGTAATCTTCACTTCCTGGAGCTGTGGTGGTTGAGGTGTTTCCATTGGAATGCGTTCAACGATTACAGGTGAGGGACGTTGCTCAAAAAAACCGTTGAATGCAGTACCTCTACTACTCACCACAGCAACTGCCACCAACACCAACAGCCCTAGCCAAATCCATTTTTTCATGTAAATCTATACCTTGGCTTCCAGACTTAGGGTAACGCGATCGCTAAGTTTGACAACCCGTCTTTTGACAGCGATCGTAACTTCACCTAAAGTTCCGCACTAGAAGACTACTGAGTGCTGAGTTAGGAGTTAGGAAATAAAAACCCTTTAGGCAGGGAAAAGGTTAAAGGGAAAAGGACGGATCTTTTCCTTTCCCCTTTCCCAAGCGAAGCCTTCTTCCTTGTTCCCCTTGTCCCCCTTGGGGACATCCAATAATTAAATTACTCAATTCCTGCATCCAATTTCTTCTCCCCCTGCTCCCCCTGCTCCCCCTGCTCACCCAAGCAATTGATTATTTTTTTATTCGGAAGTCCCTTGTCCTCCCTGTCCCTCTGCTCCCCTGCCCCTCTGCTCCCCTGCCTCCTAACTTCTGACTCAGGAATTTACTTATGCTAGATTTGTCGCTAATCGCAATCTTAGGGTTCCTGGGCAGTTTTGGGCATTGTTTTGGAATGTGTGGCCCTCTAACAGTGGCATTTTCCCTGTCCGAACGGCAGAAAACTCCACAAAAAGTCTCTTCTGGAGGAACATTAACCTTGGAAGTGTCCTCCACATGGCAACAGCAATTAAAATTTCATATCCTGCTGAACCTAGGGCGGATGTTAAGCTACGCTCTGGTTGGTGCTGGTATAGGGGCACTAGGTTCAGTATTTTTGCAAGGTGGACAGTTAGCAGGTGTTGGCAGTGACTTCCGCCGAGTCATGGCAATTGTTACTGGGATAATGCTGATTTGGTTTGGGTTAGGACAAGTAACGCCCAATTTCCTGCCTCGAATTCCGATTTTACACCCTCTCCTGCAAGGCAGCTTACACGATCGCTTGAGTGCTGGAATGGTCAAGCTTTCCTTACAAAATAAATGGTGGACACCAACGCTTTTGGGAATGACTTGGGGTTTGATGCCCTGCGGTTTTCTATATGCAGCTCAAATTAAAGCAGCGGAAACTGGCAATTTAGGGATGGGTGCGGCAATGATGCTGGCTTTTGGCTTGGGAACACTACCCACTATGTTAGGAGTAGGCATTTCCACCTCTTTAGTGAGTAAAGACAGGCGCAGTCAGCTGTTTCGTTTAGGCGGTTGGGTTACTCTCACCATTGGCGTTATCACGTTGCTGCGGACTGGTGACACAATGGTAGATTACACCGGACATGCGGCATTGATTTGTTTGATATTGGCGCTAATTGCTCGTCCGATTAGCAACTTGTGGGCTTCACCCCTACGTTACCGTCGTGCCTTGGGAGTAGGAGCCTTTGTGCTGTCTGTGGTTCACACTACCCACATGATAGAACACTCACTGCAATGGAATTTTGCCGCCTTCTTTTTCTTGCCGCTAGACTTTCAGTGGGGCATGGCTGCGGGTGCTGTAGCATTAATATTAATAACCCCCGCTGCTTTCACAAGTTTGGAATCTTTGCAGAAATCGTTAGGCAAGCGCTGGCGACAGATTCATTTATTGAGTGTGCCAGCTTTGCTTTTGAGTGCCATTCATGCTGTGTTGATTGGTTCCCATTACTTGGGTTCCTTGCAATCAACTTGGGGGAATAAATTAGCGGCAGTGCTGATGGGAATTGTCACCCTCGGTGTGTTGCTGGTGCGTAGGGCGAAGCCCTTACCCTAAGCATCGCACTGGTTTTGGTCAAAGTTAACTCTAGAAAAGTTGTATGTCCCCCCAACTAAATCGCGTTAAACCATGCTTGTTCCCTAGCTCAACTTGGGAGCATTCAATGAGTTCAAAAAACAGGCATTGGCAGAGCCTAAGAAGGATAAAGAATTTATTATTTCTCAGTAGCTTGGTTATATCAATAACTAATATTTACACTGCCTCTGCTCATGAGACAAAAATAGCAGCAGATGTAGGTGCTACTCTCCACGTTGAACCAAATGATAATCCTCGTGCGGGAGAACCCACACAAGCCTGGTTTGCACTTACCCGCAAAGGTGGAAAAGCGATTCCTCTGACACAGTGCAATTGTCAGTTGGTTGTCTATGCCCAACCCCATACAGCAGGAGAGCCAGCACTACTAGAGCCATCCTTAAAACCTGTGGCAGCCGAGCGATATCAAGGTATTCCAGGTGCAGATATTGTTTTCCCCAAACCAGGAATTTATCAGCTCAAGCTAAGTGGTAAACCAGTAACTCAAGCAAGTTTTAAACCGTTTCAATTTAAGTTTGAAGTTACCGTGGTAGCAGGATCGGCAAGAAACATACAAAATGTGCAAGATGTCAATGATGTACCTACACAGGGAATAAATACAGGGCTAGGGCTTCCTATTACAGTGCTGGCAATTGTTCTTGGTACAGGTATTTTATTTTTCCTAGTACAAGCGGTGAGGAGGAGTTAATCTACAACACTTACGCACAAAAGTTGTCTGTTGAGGTTGGGTATAAGGGTGTATGGATCTAGGGGTGTAAGGGTTTTGAAAACTTACACCCCTACACTTTTTTATGGGATAAAAGCAATGTGTTGTATTCAATTATTTATATAGTTTTGTTTTTGTATCCAGGATTACTTGATATTTAAGTGTTCACTTTTGAATACTAGGTGCGTCACTAAATATACAGTTGCGCCATGAAGAAATTTAAATTTTTCAACTTTCTTCTGCCTTTGATGGGTGTAGTTTCACTTACACTCTTACTGCGATCGCAAAAAGCACCTGCACAATCCTCAAGCGTTCACTTAACAATGGGGAACCCCACCGGAGCTGTAACCAGCACTTCGTACCCCAACAATTATCTGATGAGCAAATCTCAGTATGCGCTGTCGTACAACAACACGACTAGAATCCCAAATTGGGTGAGTTGGCAGCTGAATAATAGCTGGTTAGGTAGCGCTCCCCGTCAAGATGATTTTCGTGCTGATACATCCCTCCCGTCTACTTGGTATCGAGTTCAAGGAACTGATTACCAAGGCAGTGGATTCGATCGGGGACACATGACTCCTTCCGCAGACCGAACAAGGACAGTTACAGATAACTCTGCAACTTTTCTGATGACAAATATGATTCCGCAAGCACCTGATAACAATCAAGGGCCGTGGGCTAATCTGGAAAACTATAGTCGAGACTTAGTTGTTAATCAAGGTAAAGAACTCTATATCATTTCGGGTGGATATGGTGTTGGTGGCACTGGCTCGAATGGAACAAAATACACAATTGCTAGTGGCAGAATTCAAGTTCCGGCAAGAACTTGGAAGGTTATTGTTGTCTTAAATACACCAGGTTCTGGGGTAGGTGGTGTGACGAGTAACACACGAGTTATTGCTGTTGATATGCCTAACTCACAGGGGATCAGAAATGCCAACTGGAAAACATATAGAGTTTCTGTTGACAGCATTGAATCTAATACCGGTTACAATTTCCTTTCCAATGTTCCTGCGTCTACTCAAAATGTCATTGAGTCCAGAATTGATAATTTGTAAGACTCGATAGTTGAATCAAAACTACAAAACCTGTCCGCAGATGCGGATAGGCTTGTGATTTGCAAGTTGACTGCTAGCTAAGTCTCGACAACTTTTGTTGACAGTCCTGCTAAGTCACCGGATGGGGTCTTGCCAACAATATAGACATCTATGTTGATAGTGCCCACACGATAAACCTGAATATCACTAAGGTTAGCTTTTAGCGTCTCTACAAGTGACTGAAATTTTTTAACAGTTTCTTTCTGCTGGCGATCGTGCCAATCTTTTTCTTGGGCACTATTACGAAACAAGTAATCTAGGTCAACTGTTTCGACTAGTACGTCTTGGGAATGACCTGTTAGGTGGAGGAGTTTCTGGTCTGTCAGGGTTTCTTTGGCTTGAGCAGACCAGAAAAAAACCTCAAAGGGATAATCAGATTCACTCATGAACAGCAAGCCATCCGAGGCTTGCTTTAATTTTTTAGTAATCTCGTTAGTCATTTGCTTTGTAATCCTTAGCAACCATCAATTTTACTTATGTCGCTGTTGATGCCACTGCCACGCATGAGTAACAATATCTTTGATTTCTGGGTACTGAGGTTGCCAGCCTAAGATTTTTCTGGCTTTCTCCCCACTGCCAATGAGACTTGGGGGATCTCCAGGGCGGCGATCGCACTCTTGAATTGGTATATTAAGTCCAGTCACTTGCTCGGCAGCTGCAATTACTTCTCTCACGGAGAAGCCACTACCATTGCCTAAATTAAATACTTCGCTATCGCCGCCTTTTAATAGATATTCCAATCCCAAAACATGGGCATCTGCCAAGTCACTAACATGAATATAATCGCGAATACAAGTACCATCAGGTGTCGGATAATCAGTGCCAAAAATTGAGATAGATTCTCGTTTGCCGAAAGCTGTCAGCAGCACCAAGGGAATTAAATGGGTTTCTGGGTTGTGATCTTCACCTAGTAAACCATTGGGATGAGCGCCAGCAGCATTAAAGTAGCGAAAACGCACTGACTTAAAATCGTAAGCTACATCAAAATCGGAGAGAATCCGCTCCACCATCAGCTTAGTAGCACCATAGGGATTAATGGGATTTTGGGGATGGTTTTCGGGAATAGGTACGACTTCCGGTACTCCATAGGTGGCACAAGTAGAAGAAAAGACAAATTTTTTAACAGATGCAGCCAGCATCGCTTCTAAGAGCGTTAGCGTACCAAGAACATTATTACGGTAGTATTTAGCAGGGTCTGTCACCGATTCTCCTACGTAGGCATAGGCAGAAAAGTGCATAACAGCACCAATATTACGGGTGTTAAATAATTCATCTAGCAGGGCGCGATCGCTTGTATCACCAATTACAAGTTCTACCTGTAAAACCTTTTCTACCAAGTCCTGATGACCGTAGACCAGATTATCCAGTATTACCACCTCATAACCAGCTTGTTTGAGAGCCAGAACTGTATGGGAACCAATATATCCAGCTCCCCCTGTGACTAAGATGGTAGACTTTCCAGACGACATAGTTTTTCCTTTGAAGTTGACAACTACTCAATTAATTTAATTTACCGGTGCCATATTACTCAGCCAAAAAATTACAAATAATAGACGCATAGTGAAAAAATTGCACTAAAATCACTACGACGGTAGTCTTTTGGTGTGAGGTTTGAGGTATTTTATGTCAGGTAACAGTGCGATTACAATTTGACGATAAAATAAACCGACTGCCCAAAACTTCTCGGCTGACCCTTATGGGTGACGCTCCTAGCGTCTTACCTTAAGAAGATCGCCAGTTGTTTTATGCCGGTAAACCCGTCACCACACTGGCTCACCGCACCAGAAAATTTGAGAGTTAATCTATGTTTCTATTGCTAAGCCGGGTACTGCTGTGGCTACTTATTGGCACTATCGTATATTCTCTGTTTCAGAGATTCTATCCCAGCGGAACTTTTGTCGGACGAGTAGTCTTAGTCATTGTGTTGATTGTCATAGCGCTGTCGTTTGTTAACCCCAATGAACCAGCTGTGGCATCTTTGTGGAGGTTAGTATCTTTTCCGCTCAAGCCTTTGGGAGCTTCAGCATTGCTGTTAATATTTGCTGCCCAGAAAATAAAAGGAGGCGGGATAGACAAACCCGGAGGATACTTGGTGGGTTGGGCGCTGACAATTTTGCTGTTGTCAAGTACGCCAGCGATCGCTTACTTTTTAGTCAGGACACCAATAGCAGCGTCATTAGACACTGGGACGCTTGTGGCATTGGGGCAAAACACTACCTCAGCTACCATCTCAGATGTTGTGGGGGATAATATCCTACCTGCTAGAGATATGAGTCTGGCCATCGCATTCAACTCGGTGGACATCAAAGTTCCGCCTTACCTGTTGCAAAATCCCCAGGACATTAGGACAAGAGGGTTACGCATTGAAGACTTTGTACCTAGTGCAGCAACACTGCAATTAACAACCCAAGTCTGGGAAAGTTATCTTAACCAAGTTTACTTTTTCTTACGTGGTAGCCAGTCACAGGGCTAAACAAGTAACCATAAAAAGGCCGCTATGCTACGTCCTGGTGGCTGGCCTTATTTAATTTTCTAAAAATTTGAGTAGACTTGCTGATGTTAACCTGACTCTTTCCTAAAAGACTCAATTTTTAGGTAAAGTAGGGCAAGCTGTTAAACTTCAAAAACAAGATAGATTTAATATCTTGTTGGATTAGGATGATAATACCAATTCGTAATTCGTAATCAAGACAGGGCAAACGCACGTAAAACCTGAAACCCTTGCGGGACAAGGATATTGATGAAAAAAGAGACTCAATTATAAAACGCCCAAACCCTTGCCATTAAAGGATTCTTATACTTTAAATGCGTTTGCCCTGGTAATCAAGAGGCGCAAAGTCTTACACCCATAATCAGATTTTATCTGGATTTCCACATTTGAATCTGTAGCTTCTTTTTTCAAATTGGTATAAAGTTGCACAATTGCTTTGATGGCAAAATCTCGACGAATCGCTAAACTTACTGCTTACTTACGTCCCCATTGGCGGGAGGCAACATTAGGCATTATTGCTTTGTTGTCTGTTAATGGGTTGGGTGTTTATATACCTCTGTTAATTCGCAACTGCGTTGACAAACTTTCGACAAACTTTAGCTTGAACGAAGTACTGTATTACGTGGTGCAGATCGTTTTGCTGAGTTCAGCGATGTTGCTAATCCGCATGGCATCGCGTATCTGGCTATTTGGAGTGGGTCGTCAGGTAGAATTTGACCTAAAACAACGGATTTTTCAACACTTACTCCAGCTAGAGCCATCTTATTTTGCCACAAATACCATTGGCGATTTAATTAGCAGGGCTACTAGTGATGTAGACAATATCCGGCGGTTGTTAGGCTTTGCAGTACTCAGTTTGGCAAATACTTTGTTTGCCTACACTCTGACACTACCAGTGATGCTGGCACTTAGTGTAAATCTGACATTAGCCGCTTTAGCAGTTTATCCGGTGATGTTCTTTTTAGTGCATTTGTTTAGTAATCGCTTACGCCAAGAACAAGCAGTAGTACAAGAGCAACTCTCTGAAATCAGCGAACTCATTCAAGAGGATATTAGCGGCATTGCCTTAATTAAAATCTACGCTCAAGAAGAAAACGAGCGTCGCGCTTTCGCCAAGAAGAATCAGCAGCTATTAGCAGCTAACTTGCAACTGGCAAAAAGCCGAAACACACTGTTTCCCCTAATTGGTGGTCTAGCTAATCTCAGTTCGCTAGTGATTATCTGGCTGGGGGCGACGCAGATTTCTTCTGGAACGCTGGCAGTTGGAGATTTTTTGGCACTGCTGATTTATGTAGAACGTCTAGTTTTCCCTACCGCCTTGTTAGGATTCACAATTACTGCTTACCAACGAGGTGAAGTAAGTATCGACCGCCTTGAGTCCATTTTCAGCGTCACACCTAAAATTAAGGATGCAGCTGATGTCATACATTTGCCTAGAGATGAAGTGAAGGGAGAATTAACAGCTAAAAATCTGAGCTATACTTACCCGACTGCCAGCACCCCAGCTTTAGAAAATGTCAACTTTACTATTTTTCCTGGGGAAATAGTGGCAATTGTTGGGGCAATTGGTTCCGGGAAAACCACCTTGGCAAATGCTTTACCACGCTTGTTGGATATTGAACCCGGGCAGCTGTTTTTAGACGGATGCGATATTACCAAAATAGCGTTATCAGATTTACGGGGTGCGATCGCTTATGTTCCCCAAGATAGCTTTTTGTTCAGCACTACTATCAAAAATAATATCCGTTACGGCGACCCATTGAGAGAACAAGACGATGTAGAATTAGTGGCTCAGATAGCCCAGATTCACCCAGAAATTAGTAATTTTCCCCAAAAATATGAAACAATTGTTGGCGAACGTGGTATTACTCTTTCTGGCGGACAACGACAACGTACTGCTTTGGCTAGGGCAATGTTAGTTGATGCTCCGATATTAATTTTGGATGATGCCCTCTCTAGTGTGGATAATCAAACTGCTACACAAATTCTCAACAATCTTGCTGGTGGTAAAGTTCGCAAGACGATAATTTTTATTACTCATCAACTATCTGCTGCTGCCGCTGCTGACCGGATTTTTGTCATAGACAAGGGAAGAATTGTCCAAATAGGCAATCATTTGGAACTAGTACAACAAGATGGTATGTATAGAACTTTGTGGAGCCAGCATCAGGTAGAAGAATTACTACATTGAAAAGTGGGGACTGATGACTAGGGACGCAGGGACGCTGTGAGGAAGTCGGAGTCTTGGATGCCACTTGCTAGCCTGCGGGTTCGCCTAAAGGCGTTCTTGAAGTTTAGGGAGACGCGGAGAATAACTCCTGCCTTCTGCTTTCTGACAAATCAAAAATTACTCCGTTAGTTTTTTTGGCTACTTGGGCAGTATTAAAGTACCGAATCAACTAATCTGGTATGAGTGATGTTAAAAATTGGATTATCAGGATTTTCGTCTAAGTTGCAGCATCGCCATCTGGGTGCGATCGCTTCTCTTATATTAATCAGTTTGCTATGTTCGTGGAATGGATTGCCCTCTCACCATGCTATATCCAACTGTTGGGAAGGCTTTTTGTGGGGAATGGCAGATCCAGTAATTGGTTTGAATCGTTTGGCTAGTATCGTTGCTATTGGCCTGCTGTCGGCTGGAGTTGTTCGTGGCACTTTAATCGCTACTTCGTTTGTGTTAGCAGCAGTCTTGGGAATGGTAATTCATCTGTTCCAGCTAAATTTACCAAGTACAGAAATAGCGATCGCCGTTTCCAGCATTATCTTCGGTGTCATGTTAGCGCTTCCACGACCTAACTGGTTAATACTAGCACTGCTGGGGGCGATCGCTGGTTTGGTTCAAGGTTACGATAATGGTCAATCCATTATTGGCACAGGAGTAATATCATTGCTTGCCTATATTTTGGGTGTGACTTTGACTCAGTACGCAGTTGTCATGAGTGCTAAAGAAATTGGCAATACAATCACCCGTGCCAACATTAACAAAATTTTGTCAAAAGTAATTATCGTTGTGGGCTTCGCTTTCTGTGCGATCGGCATTGTGTTTTTGCAAAGCTCGATCGGCTAATATTGACTATCAAACTTTAATAGTCATCAATCATCAGCAGCCAGTGTCTTGGAGAGGCAGTGCGGTGGTAGCGTAGCGTTGCTGCCGAACTTGAAGAGTAGCGACGTACGAGCGTCGACAGTTGCTCATGCGGGTTTCCACGACACTTCCTACCCAACAACTGGCGTTCATCAGCTTAATACTTAAAAAGCCCCAATTCGTCCAAATATTACGTAGAAAGTTTTCCCAATCAGGAATAAATCATACAACGGATGCCAGTTGTGTTGATAGCGTAAGTCTAAATCAACGATTTGTTCAAAATCTTTTACTTGAGAACGACCATTTACTTGCCATTCTCCAGTTAATCCTGGTTTGACATTTAAACGCTGCCAGTGACGAGGGGTATATTTAGCAACCTCGTCTCCTGTAGGTGGACGTGTTCCTACTAAGCTCATTTCACCTACAAGGACATTCCAAAATTGAGGTAATTCATCTAAGCTTGTGCTTCGTAATAACCGACCCACCTTCGTAACTCGAAAGTCATTTTTATTTTTAAATATGAGTCCGTTAGCTTCGTTATTCACTAAAGATTTTAACTGTTCCGCATCACTAACCATCGAGCGGAATTTTCGGATCCGAAAGGCGCGTCCTTGAAGTCCATAACGTTCTTGGGTAAAGAAAATAGGACCTGGGCTGTCAATTTTGATAGCGATCGCTAATGGTACAAATACAAGGGCTAAAATCATTAGTCCCACCAAGCTTCCAACTATATCCAAACTACGTTTAAATCTAGACTGTACAGATTGATGAGGAGTAAATTCTAATACCCAATCTTCGTAAGTAGCACCTTGAAAGACGCTTTTTAATGATGTTTGGTACATTATTCTAGCCGGATTTAGAGCGACAAGGGTAGAATTACTTAAGCTCTAGATCCGACTATAAACTTAGGTTTATTAAAAGTAATACATTTCTACGTTATATTTACTCGATCTTCATCATTGTTTGTGGGGATCGTCAGCTTTTGTAAAGTTAATGTAAAGTAATATAAATCTATCGTAAGGGGGATAATGCAGAGTAGTTGATATGTATATAAAATGCTGAAATGTTACATTTGCTACTAGCTTAGGATGTAAGATAAAAAACTAGATTCATATTTGACAAAAATACAGTTGGCTGGTGAAAAAACATCCCCTAAAGAGGGATTATTTGGAAAAAAGCATAAGATAGCATGTCTCGCAGAATAAAAATAGCAGACAGCAGTTAAGACAGCCAAATTAACGAAATTATCAGTTAGGTGCAAAAATATTTTTATCATTTGACAAAAGCACCAAAGAACAAAATCACAAATATTATCAGCATGGCAGCAATTTTTTGATTGCTGCGTTGATTTAGTTATTCAAGGATGATTTAGCGACATTATATTCAGGGGTAGTAAAAACATGATTTCAGCAGGAGTCGAAGTTAAAATTAGTCGCTTGGAATCCATTGTTGAGCAAATCGGGGAAGCGGTAATCTCTACTACTGAGACAATTGAACGTCTTGCTGAAAGATTAGACAACCTTAGCGCGCAAGTCGAAGCACAGGGAAAGCAAGTACAGCAGCAGGGCTATCAAATTTTTGCATTGTGTGATGCTGTACAGAGCCTTGCTGAATCTCAGGATGACTCACTACAAAGACTAACCCAACTCACACAAACTCTAGACCGACTTACGTCCTTAATTCAAGGAACAGAGGACGTATGAAGTATATTTTTTGTATTGCACTTTGTAGTAGTCAGCCTTTTGATGAATGAAAAATTAAAAACGAACAACTCCGTATTTAACTTTTAATTTTGCATTTTGAATAGCAGTGCAGCAACTGTCATACTCTAATCTGAGTTACGGCGATGTTGCCTGAAAAACAGACATCCACATCGCTACCAGGAGTGCGATCGCGTTTGCTATATTCCCCTACATAATAAAAATCATCACCATCAATGCGATAGTTAACTGGCAAAGCTTTGGTACATGGTTGGCAAAACACCATCTTAGGATCTGGTTCTCCCGGTTGCAGATGTGGCAAATTGACATTCCAGAAGCTTCCCGGTTCTAGGGGACGCTGGAGTAAGTCAGTTAAAATTTCAGCAGTCAACTTAGCAGCTAGATCCCAATCAAAATTCTGCTTGGCTTTGCGATAGTGAGAAATGGCAATTCCTGGAATACCATGCATTGCAGCTTCTCGCACGGCGGCAACAGTGCCAGAGATATAAGCATCTACACCTAAGTTACCTCCCGCGTTGATACCAGACAACACGAATTTGATATCTTGACAAATTTGTGTCATTGCAATTCTTACACAATCCGCAGGAGTGCCTGCGATCGCATACTCATTATCAGAACGCCGTTGTAGGTGAATTGGGCGAGTGGTAGTGACTTGATGCCCACAGCCTGATTGATGGTGTTTGGGAGCAGCAATAATAGTCTTTCTATCATTTACAGCTTTTACCAGAGCTTGAATACCAGGTGCATCAATACCGTCATCATTAGTTAGGATTATGGTCATAAATTTTTCAATTTAAAGCCGCAACTATGGGAAGCTTCGTCTGGACAAGGCAGAAGATCCGTCCTTTTCCCTTTACCCTTTAACCCTTCGGGTGACGCTCCTTTGTCGCTAACGCTACGCTAACGCCAGTTGCCTGTGGAGGCAAACACTCTCCGAAGTTTGCTTGGAGGGAAACCCTCCTGCCAACTTCTCTTTGCAGCACAGGCCTCACCTTTTCCCTTTCATTCCTGACTCCTTAGTCATAAATCTAAAAATGGTAAAAACTGAAGTATAGCTTTACGTAACCTTATTAGATAAATATTTTGCCGTATGTTGGCATTCAGTTTCGGTGGAGGATTAACTTGCAGTTGCTCTTGCAATTCTGCGTATTCGGCAGCAGTCAGGAATTTGCCATCAATGGGCGATCGCGCGTCTAAAATAATTTCTGTCCGTAATATTTCTTCTGGCGTATCCTCTGGTGGCGGCAATGCCATTACTGCTGTGCCCCAATGGCTACTTAACCACACCAAAATCCCAGTGCTGACACCCAAAACCAACAATAATATTCGTTGTCTCGTTTTTAGTCTCGCCATTTTTCCCTCTTAGCACCCAGCACTCCTAACTCCTGTACAAACGCGTAGACGCTCGTAAGAGCGGCTTCTCGTAAGAGTATAAGCGCGTCTGTACTCCCAACTCAGCACTCACTAAGTCCTGGTGGAAGTGATTCACTACATTGCTGATGAATTTGCATAATGCGTTCAAACAACCAGGGATATTCCTGACGGTAGTGGGGAATAAGTGCTAAAGGACTCAGCAAGGCAGCTGCGGCAATATCTGCCACACTCAACTTATTCCCTACTAAATACTCACTATTTTTCCAACGGATAAATAATTCTTCTAAAGCAGTTGCTAATCTACTGGCAGCTAATTCTACACTGGCGTTATCAATCCTATATTGTTGACGCACCACTGAGATTATTAGCTGACTAGCCAGTGATGGATCGATTTGCTTGCCCTCACCAGCGCGAAATTGATAATACACAAATCGCGTAGCCGTTCCAATGCTTTCATCTAACCAATCTTCTAGCATCCAGGCTTCAGTTTGCTGTTTGTAATCTGGTAAAAACAATGACGGTTCTTTTTGGTAAGATTCCAGATATTTGAAAATTCGAGTAGAGTCAGCGATCGCTTGTGGTTGTCCTTCAATTTGCGGTAATAAAACTGGCAGAGTTTTCAAACCAGTTAACGGTTTTACTCTTAGGATATGCAAACCAGGAGTTAGATTTTCACATTTGTAATTAATTTGCTTATAACCCAGCGCCAAGCGAGCTTTGCGACAATAATGAGATGTACTAAATTGTAGTAGCAACATAAAATTATACCAATTCGTAACTAAGAAAATCGTACTGTATCTGGGTTTCCAGGTTTGTACCGATCGTATTCTTAAAATTGGTATTACTCTAGCAGCTAATTGAAAGCATACTGCAACGACATCAAGCTTAAAAGTGCCAAGTGTCCCTCCTCGTGTTCCCGTGCTTATTTCTAAGCTCGGCGCTCATGTCATAAATCGCACAATGAGGGCATGAAAATAATCTCTACCCCACTCCCTATTTTGAAGCAATATTGATTATCTCGTTAATTATCAATCGTAACGGCTATTTATCGATTGGTTTTTTCCTAAATATATCCACTTACATTGCCTCATAACAGAAAACATTTATTGATTATTAATAGTACAATTGACGAGTTTAGATATGTTTTAGCCTTTGTAATTCTAGATGTATCTACTTAAATTTATTGCGTTAAACGACATTCATTGGGTAGGAACACTTTTAATTTTCTAGCTTGAATATGTTTAATAATTACTGTTATTGTGAACGTCTACGTAAATTAACATAGCAATAGAATACGCTGAAAAAAGTCAATCAATGTTTGTCTTTATCTATTAGTTATTACGTTATCTAGCATAAAAATCAGGGAAGTATATAAACACGCTCTTAATTAAATAAATCACATGAGCATCTGCTTTAATGTTTTTGTGGCTAGTGAGGAAAACTAATGAGTTTTACCAAAAAACACGATCCTAAAAGTTCTCGTTTCTCTTATTTGCGTCATTTTGCAAAAGAGAAATTTCAGGAAACTTGTACAGTTGCTATAGGCTATTCTGAGGATCTATCAGAAGCTACAGACCAAGAAATTAAAATATTTTTGACATCAAAAGAGCAGAAATCAAATAAACATTTTGCGGCAAGAGTATTCAGTTATGTAAGTCATCGTCGGCAGAATAAAACTGTTTTTGGCTCTAAAGTGGGTATCAAGAGTCATTTTCAGTTAATGTTCTTGATGCTTAATGGCAGCCTATGTCTTTCTATTGTTTTGACCTTATTTTCTGCTGCTCCGAGCTATGCTAAAGACTGGTATGTTTCTCCAAAAGGAAGTGATAGCCAATCTGGTACTATTGGCTCTCCATTCCTAACTATTACACGGGCCACCTGGGTCGCTAAACCTGGTGACACCATTATGCTCAGAGGAGGAACATATTTATTGAAATCCTCTCAACGCATTGATAGTTCTGGAAGTCTGGGCTTGCCAATTACCGTTCAGTCATATCCTGGTGAATGGGCAATCCTTAATGCACAATATCTAGCAAGTGGAACTGATGCTTTTAGTGTAAACCAGCAGTATATTAATCTGAGAAACTTTGAAATAGCTAACTCTCGCAAGCACGGTTTATCCATTTGGGGTGGAAAGCATATTGTTGTCTCTGGATTAACAGTGCGTGGTAGTCAGAGAAGTGGCATTTTTATGGGACATAGCAATCCCTGGACTGTAAACGATGTGAAAGTTGAAAAGTCTACTATTTTCAATAATGGTCTCAGTAACTCTACCCAAAGTCTCAGCGGGTGGTCTGCTGCTTTAGGATGCAACAGTTGTACAAACATAATGTTTGAAAACAATACTGTTTACAAGAATTACGGTGAAGGTCTTAACTTTAATCAAGTCAAGGGTGGAATAATAAGGAGTAATAAAGCGTTTGACAATTTCAGTGTTAATCTCTATTTAGATCGGGCAAGTAGGGTTATTGTTGAACGCAATTTTCTCTATACGACAGAAGACAGCAAATTTTTCAGATATGGAAAATCGGCAGCTCAAATCCAAATTGCTAACGAAGACTACAACAACTATTCAACAGACTTGACAATAACAGGAAACATACTTTTTGGTGGTATTACTGGACTCCGTTACAGCAATTGGGGAGCAGGGGGAGGCCTGCGAAATACCCTTTTTGCTAACAATACAATATATGCTAGATACGGCTCTGCAGAGTACCTCATTAATATTGACCAGGATTGGGGGCATAGTGGAACTCGCATAGCTAACAACATATTTCACTACACAGGGGGAGGTTGGGGTATTGTAAGGTTCTTTGATAACTCAGGAATATCATGGGATCACAACTGTTGGTATGGAGGGAGCGCAGGAACCGCAGCGAGTAATACAGACATTTCCGGCAATCCCATGTTAGTTAATCCTGGCTCAAGCAATATTGACGACTACCGCCTGACTGTATCTTCACCATGCCGAAAAACAGGCGACACAATTCTGGCAGCTAGTATAGATTTTGCAGGAATTGCTAGGACTATTCCCTATGATATGGGAGCTTACGCATACTAAGGGTCTTTGTCACAAGTTGCAGGTTGTGAATTAAAGATTTGCACGGTAGTACAAGAATGCTACCGTGCATTAATTTGAATCAGGACAAAGATTAGCTAGTACAATTGTGATGGAGGCGGCAAAGTCTAGGGTCGTGCCCAGTCAATGTCACAGCACTGAGAACAGAACACGTCTGTAACTGCATGATATTTAAGCTGACGTATCCCGGAATTCTTTGCTACCAAAGGCCATATCAGCCAAAATAAGGTAGCCTTGAGGGTCAAACTTTTTATACTGCGTGCAATATGTCAAAAAACCTTGCGGGGAATTTTGAAGGAATTTTTAGGACTTAATTGATATTGCCAAACCTTAGAAACAAGGGAGTTAATACATCAACTCACCCTAGTAAATTGGCGAAGGTATTGATAACTAAAACTAAACTTCTATATAGGCAACAATTGTAGATGGATACTTGGATGAGGCAAAGACCGTCTTCACAAGTATCCTCTACTTATTGCTCTAATTAACGGTCAATTTAGACAGCAAAACACCTTTACCCACTTACAAGCGGATAATACAATTTGAGACCGAAACTAATGAACTGAATGATGTGTAGTGAGGAGCAGTATCATTAACCTGCTTTAGGTCTGATATGAGATTTGCGATCTAAGGGGACTTAGTAGGGGTAGCAGTAGGGGTAGTGACAGGGGTAGTAGCAGGGGTAGCAGCAGGAGAACCAGCATCAGTCGGTTCACCAGCGGCTGGCGTAGTAGTGGCTGTACCACCTGGTGTATCAGTACCACCTTCACAGGCTCCGAGAGTTGCAGCCAGACTTAACATTAGAGCCAAACCAAGGATTTTTGTTTTCATAACTCCTCTTTCACCAAATTGCGGCAATAAAAATTTTTCGCCTGTTGAATAAGATAACCTATTTGTTGCTTTTTTTTTACAATGTCAACCGATTACATTTTTAAAACAATACTTTAGGGTGATTTTTTTTGGTTTGATTATTATGCGCTAGGCTGGTTACTTTCTTAAAATTTCTGAATTAAGAGCAAAGTAAGTTAATTAGCGAATGTAGATTACCAAGTTTAGCGGCAAATCCAGTTATCGTACCAAAAATTGTCAGATTTTCGTAGACTCTTGGCCCTTGACGTATTGCGTTGCCATACTTAGAGGCAACACCAAAAAGAGTAGGTCGTCCAATTACTGCTCACTAATTGCAGTACTGCAATACCCTAGTGATGCCAACATTGGTGCAGCTAGCTATCAGGACACTTAAAAGGGTGTAGGGTGTTATGTGTACTTATCACACAAAAGACGATTTTAACCTTAGCAAAAACAGACAATTAGTCTAAAATACAGTACTTTCAATCTAAAAAATTTATGGCTGCTGCTCGCAAATCAGCTGTTTCTGCAACTGGTACTAGGTTCCGGCGAGATTCTACCCCTTCTTTGGGGAAGCGGCGCTCCGCGCGTCTAGAATCAGCTGTGCGGAGTGCATCTACAATTGCTGCTGAAACTTCATCGGTATCCTCCCGCAGACAACGGCGTTCTACAAAAGATTTATCGGTTTCTGCCACTAAAAAAGCGCAAGAGTTGGACAATCAACAAGTTTTTGACCTCCAAGCACAGTCAAGTGCAGCACAAAAAATTCCGAAGACTGATTCCCTCCGTCTGCCTGCCATGCCTACTGCTAAAGCAACAAATTTGTGGTTGCTGCGATTGTACAAGTTACATCGTTATTCTTCAGTAGTGGCTTTTTTGTTAGTAGCAGCAACTCTGGTAGTTTATGGTTGGACAGTATATTCCCAAGAACTGTGGAGTCAAGACTACGTCAAAATACAAAACCTGCGACGTAATGAGCGACAGCTAACAACAACCAACGCGACGCTAAAAAATAAAATGGCTGAGGAAGCGGAACGACCAGCCACAGGACTGGTGTCACCAACTCCAGCAAGGACGATTTTTGTGCCCTTAGCATCTGGGAATCAGAATTCTACACTTACAAATACAAAACCAAATCCCCAAATGCAGCAGCGAACCCCCTCGCCGCTGGGATATTAAAAGTCAAGAGTCAGTGGCGGCGTTCGCTCAAGCGCGTTCCCGCAGGGTACGGTCGTTCGCCCGTACAAGGGTCAGTAGTCAGTGGTCAGTAGTCACAAAACTAACAACTGACAACTAATAAAGGACAACCTCAATGCAGAAGTCACCGAGTAGATTAAGATTCAGAAGCTTGCGGAATCCAGAATTTACAAAACGGCAGAAAACTTCCAGCCAAAAGCGGATGGAGCCACCAGCCTTTAACAGCCAAGACCAGATTCCGAACATTAGATCCCGGCTATTCATAGTATGGGGCATTTTAATTACCGCAGGGATGGGATTGGCTATCAATTTATATCAGTTGCAAATTGTGCGGGGATCAAAGTTAACACAGCAAGCGCGAAGCCAGCAAATGGTAAATTTGCGGCCTTATACGCCGCGGCGTTTGGTGGTAGATCGCATTAACAATGTATTAGCAGTTGACCGTCCGGTGTATACTTTGTTCGCCCATCCCAAGTTGTTTGACAAGTCTAATCAGCAAATGGCAGAGCAGCTTGCCCCATTGCTGGACAAAAATGCTACTGAGTTAGTAAAAACTTTTCAAAGCCAAAAAAGTGGGATTACACTTGCTACTGCTGTACCAGAAGCAATTGCCGATCGCATCACCGGATTGCGTTTAAATGGTTTAGAGTTAATTCAAAAATACTCCCGCTTTTACCCAGCAGAGGATTTGGCTGCTGATGTGGTGGGTTATGTAAATGTTGACCGTCGCGGTCAAGCTGGGGTGGAATACTCTCAGGAGAAATTGCTAGAACGGTCTGTGCAAACGGTGCGGCTGAGTCGAGCGGGGAATGGGGCACTGATGCCAGCTCATGCACCGGATGGATTTCTGCATTTTGACGACATGCAACTGCAACTAACTATCGATAGTCGCCTACAACGGGCTGCCCGCACTGCTCTAAAACAACAGATGGAGAAGTTTAGAGCCAAACGCGGGGCGGTAATCGTGATGGACGCATTGGATGGTTCTCTACTCGCTTTGGTTTCTCAGCCTACCTATAACCCCAATGAATATTCTAAATCAGATATCTCACTGTTCAAAAACTGGACTGTGGCGGATCTTTATGAACCGGGATCGACTTTCAAGCCTGTGAATGTTGCGATCGCTCTAGAAAATGGTGTCATCAAACCAGATGATATGTTTAATGACTCAGGCGCTATTCAAGTTGCTAACTACACCATCAGGAATGCTCAACACAACAGTTATGGCCGCATAAACATTGCTCAAATTCTCCAAAATTCTAGCAACATTGGCATGGTGCAAATCATCCAAAAATTGCGTCCTTCAGTCTACTACAACTGGCTAGAACGCTTAGGCCTAGGGCAAACCGTTGATACAGATTTGCCCTTTGAAGTTCGCGGTCGGCTCAAAAGCCAAGAAGAATTTATTGCATCGCCCATTGAACCAGCTACAACATCTTTTGGTCAAGGTTTTTCCCTGACACCGTTACAACTAGTACAAATGCACGGAGCCTTAGCCAACGGTGGTAAATTGGTTACACCCCATGTAGTTCGAGGGCTGATTGATAGCAAAGGACAGATGCATTATTCACCTGACCGTCCTAAACCACGCCAAATTTTCTCAGCCACGACAACTCAAAAGGTGGTAGAAATGATGGAAACCGTTGTTACCGAAGGCACAGGTAAAGTGTCACAAATTCCTGGATATCGCATTGCTGGTAAAACTGGTACAGCCCAAAAAGCAAGTCCCAATGGTGGCTACATCCCTGGTGCGAGAATCACGAGCTTCGTAGCTATTTTGCCAGTGGAATCTCCTCGCTATGTAGTGTTTGCATTGGTAGATGAGCCAAAAGGAGAAAATGCCTATGGTTCTACAGTGGCTGCACCAATTGTCAAGTCTGTGATGGAAACACTGATTCCCCTTGAACAACTTGCCCCAAGTCAGCCAGTTAATTAAACTGCAAAGTGAAGACGGGGGATGAGGGGAATGAAGGGGACAAGGGGGACAAGATAGAAATTGACCCTACTCCCTTTTCAAGTCAGTCATTCACAGGAAAATTCCACAAGCAAGCATGAACAAGTTTTCTTTCCCTTACACCCTCACACCCTTACACCCCTACACCCATTTTCAAAACAGGGTACTTTGGAGTTTTTGCTTGATGGTACTACTTCTGCTGGGAAGCGGAGACGCTAAAGCAGGGGAGTTGTCTCAACGCTTAGCAAATTTTCCTCAGTGGGAAAAATTAACTTCTGTGCAACCGGCTTCGGGGGATTTAATTTACCCTAAGTGGATGGCTGGTACTTGGCAAGTTACCAGTACTCTTGTAGATTTAGCTGCACCTTTAGCACCGGATATCGTAACACCTGGATTTGAAGGTAATCGCCGACAACTAAATCAACCTATGAGTTTTTTAGTACGTTTTATCAAAGAGCGATACCTGCGGCGGGCTACACCTACGCCTGTTACTGGATTAAAATTATTCTCTAGGATAGATAATAAATTAGCAATTTTAGTCGCAGATAGAGCGTTTAATAGCTTGAATTTGGCTAAGGCTTATTTAGGGGATAAAGCTGTGTTATCAGTCAAAGTCGATCCAGATTCACCCAATCGTCAGATTACATTTTTGCGTGGCGAACGCCAACTAGTTTCCATTGTGACTGCACGTGCTACGGAAACTACATCTGATGGCAAGTTCATCACTACAGAAGTCTTTCAACAATTATTTAAAGGCGGTTCACATCCTTATTTTAATTCTGTTGAATCTACCACAGCCTACCAGCTACTTTCTACATCTAATCCAGCAATAGAGGCAGATCAAGTTACTGCTGTCTACCTTTCCCCCCAAGATCCAGATTATTTTGCCGCAGGTTCAAGACCAGTTGCTCTTTATCGCTATCGCCTGGAATTTTTCCCAGCAGAACTGCCAGCTACTCCCAAAGAATGATTTGTCGTCAAGCTCTTGACTACATTAATGCTACAAATGTAGTATTAAAATTCCAAGCTAACGCTTGCGCTCTTGGACAGGTGCATCATGGCAAAATTTCGAGATATTCTCAATTACTTTCGTCCTGACTGGAAGCTGAGTGTTTTCAGTATTGCAGCATCAAGCATTTATGAAATTATTGACTTGGTAGTCCCTTATGCAATTGGGCAGATTTTGAACATTTTGTCGGGGCAACCATTAGACATCCCACTACAACGGGCGATCGCAAACATTTCAGACGTTACTAATTACCCAGTAAATAAACCTCTATCTCTAGGTGTATTACTGGGTTTAATTTTTCTTGTCACTGTAGTGAGAGCGCCTACACAGCCTTGGTTAACTGCTTGGTTTCACTGGGACATAGCCTTAAGGTCGCGTCGGCATAAAACCCAAACAGCCATAGAAAAAATTCTTACTCTCCCACTGGAATTTTATGATGAAAATAATCCCGGACGTATTGCCGGACGAGTAGCTAGAGGTGTTGCTAACCATACTTGGACATATCCAGAAATTGCGGGACAGTTGATTCCTAAACTGTTGCGTGTACTGGGGATTTTTGTATTTATCTTAGTGATTGAGTGGCGGATTGCAATTTTGTATTTGATTTCCTTTGTACTTATTCTTGGGTTTACCTTGAAAAATTTACAACGGATAATTTGGCATGAAGCCCGCCTGGATAAATACTCGGAAGATACTGAAAGCCGGACTTCTGAGCTAATCACTAATATCAAAACAGTGAAAGCCTTTGCCACTGAATCCAAAGAATTAAAGCGGCAAAGGCAACGTTTAGAACGTGAGCTAACTTTGGTTGATTATCGTATCCATAAAAGTTACGTAAAACTGATTACTTGGCAGAAAACTGTGATTCAGTTTTGCGTATTTATGATACTGACTTTAACTTTAGTAGCAACAGTCAACGATCAAATTTCCCTCGGTCATTTTGTCATGACCTTAACTCTTTCCAGCATGGCATATGCAGAATTAGAACCTATTAGCACTCTGGCAGAAGTTTTTGCTCGTCGCTATTCTTCTATGCTGCGGTTTCACGAATTTCTCCAAGAGCCAACTGCTTCTGATTCAGCTGGTCTTTTAGAAGAGGGAAGCCAAACAGAATCACCTTATAAATTTAGTGGGAAACTTGAACTTGCTCGCGTTAGCTTTGGGTATGATGCTAACCGTCAAGTTTTGCAAGATATCAACTTGTTGATTGAACCATATCAAACAGTAGCGTTGGTTGGGCGTTCTGGTTCTGGTAAGTCTACTTTAGTGAAGCTGCTGTTGCGGTATTTTGAACCTCAAGAAGGTCAGATTCTGATTGATGGTCAAGATATTCGCACCTTAGATGTGGGTAAGTATAGACGAAGGTTGGCGATCGTTCACCAAGAAGTAGACGTTTTTAACGGTACTATCTTGGATAACCTCACTTACGGTAGGTCTGACGCTAATTTTGAGCAGGTTCAGGAAGCTTGTAGAATTGCCAGAGTTGATGAAGTCGTTGCAGCACTACCCCAAGGTTATTACACAATTGTTGGGGAACGTGGCGTTAGGTTATCTGGAGGACAAAGACAGCGCTTAGGAATTGCTAGAGCGTTGCTAGTAGAGCCAGATGTGCTGATTTTTGATGAAGCTACCTCTAGCCTAGATTACGAGTCTGAGCGTTCAATTCAGCTGGCGATGCGATCGATTCAAGGAACTTGCACCACAATTGTGATTGCTCACCGTCTGAGTACAGTGCGGGAAGCCGATAAAATTGTGGTTCTAGATCGAGGAAGGATTGTAGAGGTGGGTAGCCACGATGAACTTTTACGTCATGAGGGCATTTACCGCCGCTTGCACTCACTGCAAGAAACAGGAGAACTCTTAAGTTAGGTACTAGAAACCGGGTTTGGTGAATCAGCCCGGTTTTTATCACAAAAAATTTCTTATAACCCCTTGAAATTTCTAAAATATGGTGCTATGATTGACTATCGTAGGACAAGCGGGTCGGTGTCCGAGTGGTTAATGGAGACGGACTGTAAATCCGTTGGTTTACGCCTACGCTGGTTCAAATCCAGCCCGGCCCATTTTAGATTTTGGATTTTATCAGAATTCAAAATCTAAAATTAAAAAGATGGTTCGCCCGTGTGGCTCAGTGGTAGAGCACACCCTTGGTAAGGGTGAGGTCACGAGTTCAATCCTCGTCACGGGCTTTGTAAAAGCAATAAAAAATCAAAGATTTTAGGCAAGTTGCATAAATTAGCTGTACCCTATCAGTATCATCTTACAGATAGGAACTTGCGTAGAGGTTGCATAAGTTGCATAATAGGATTGCTTATCAAATATTACTTATATATAAAATAAGTTTATTAATACTTGTTTAATTTCGCCATAACTTTTACAAAGTTAGAGGTCTAGTGATTTTCGCCTATAATACCTCTATTTTCTTTCTCAGGTGGATTTATTATCGGGACTTAAACATTTTTGAGGCACAAACAAGCCTCAAACCCATGCAGGACAAGGAAAATACACCAAAGGCTCAAAAATGCCTGAAACCCAGATATATTGACAGAGTTGGATTCGCTAGAAGTATTATAGATACAGTTAATAGTCTTGGTTTTGAAAAGAAAAGAAAAAATTTATTTGAAATAAATTCATCTGCTCAAAACAACCTTCCTCTATCCCCACTTGAAGAATTCGAGAACAACTTTAAAATACTATTTGAATATTTAAATGATATAAGAATAAATGCTATAGATGAGTTAACTAATGAGCGAAATCATCAGAGAATTGATAGACTTGTGCGAGGTTTTAATAGAGATAATCCAATTGCACCAAAACGTGAAGTTGCACTAGAGCTTCTTAAGAAAATAGAAAGCTCGCTTGAAGATGATATTGGTACAAAAAAAGCCCGTTCGATAATTAAAAGCCTTCGGGACAACCATGAGCTTGAAGTTGAAAAAAACAAAATAATAGAAAACTACAAAGAGTTCCAAAGAGCCTTAAAAGAATTGACGTATTCTGCAAGGATTGAAAGCCAAAGCAGAAGCGAATGAGGAAAAACGCTAATGTCCCAGCATTTTATCCCGCAGGTGCTTAATGCGATCGCGAAATTTTGCAGCCTCTTCAAATTCCAGTTTCTTTGCGGCATCTCTCATCTGGTCTTCAAGCTTACCAATCAACCCTGGAATCTCTTCTAACGGCAGTTCATCTATATGTTCATCTACAATTTTTAGATCGGTTGCATTCAACCGCCGTGATACTTCTAAGAAAGATAGAATTGCATTACTCGACTTTTTAATAATCGGTTGTGGTGTAATTCCATGCATTTTGTTGTATGCCGTCTGAATGCCACGTCGTCTATCTGTTTCATCAATGGCTTTAATCATACTGTCCGTCATATTATCAGCATACAAAATGGCTTGTCCTTTGATGTGGCGTGCTGCTCTACCAATAGTTTGAATTAAAGAACGCTCCGCTCGCAAGAACCCCTCTTTATCTGCATCCATAATTGCTACTAAAGAAACTTCCGGTAAGTCCAAACCTTCCCGCAGCAAGTTTACTCCCACCAATACATCAAAATTACCCTCGCGCAATTCTTGCAAAATTTCAATGCGTTCGATGGAATTAATTTCTGAATGCAAATATCGCACCCGAATACTATTGTCTTGCAGATACTCAGTCAAATCTTCCGCCATCCGCTTAGTTAATGTGGTAATCAAAACTCGTTCGTGGCGGTCAACTCTGTCTTTAATTTCTCCTAATAAATCATCAATTTGTCCCTCTGTTGGACGTACAGAAATTTCCGGGTCAATTACGCCTGTTGGTCGAATTACTTGCTCAACTACATGACCTTCAGAAACTTCTAATTCCCAATTTCCTGGTGTTGCAGAAACAAAGATACATTGATTCACCTTTTGCCAAAATTCTTCTGCTTTTAAAGGACGGTTATCAGCAGCACTGGGAAGCCGAAATCCATGTTCAATTAAAACTTTTTTCCTAGCTTGGTCGCCGTTGTACATACCGCGAATTTGTGGCACGGTAACGTGAGATTCATCTATTACTAAAAGCCAATCTTTGGGGAAATAATCAATTAAACACTCAGGTGGTTCACCAGCTTTCCTTCCTGCTAAATGACGAGAATAGTTTTCTACGCCGTTGCAGTAACCGACTTCGCGCAACATTTCTAAATCGTAGCGCGTGCGCTGATCTATGCGTTGCGCTTCTAATAATTTTCCAGCTTCTTCCAATTCTGCTTTTCGCTGTTTTAATTCGGCTGCAATGTCATCACAAGCTTCTTCTAACCGTTCTTCTGGAGTGACAAAGTGACGCGCTGGATAGATATGCACTGCTTCCAAACTGTTGATAATTTCACCAGTCACAGGATCTATATAGCGAATCGCGTCAATTTCATCGCCAAAGAATTCAACACGAATAATTCGGTCTTCGTATGCTGGGCCAATTTCTAAAACATCACCTCGGACGCGAAAACGTCCCCGACCCATTTCTATATCGTTGCGGCTATACTGTACAGATGTCAAATCTCGCAAAACTTGGCGTTGATTAACCTCCATACCTATTTGTAGGGGAATGGCAGCTTTGAGGTATTCTGCGGGAGTTCCCAAACCATAAATGCAGCTAATAGAAGCAACGACTATAACATCGCGACGTTCAAAAAGCGATCGCGTCGCTGAATGCCGTAACATATCTATTTCATCATTAATCGAAGCTGTTTTTTCAATATAAGTATCGCTAACTGGAATATACGCTTCTGGTTGATAATAATCGTAGTAACTAACAAAATACTCAACTGCGTTCTTGGGAAAGAACTCTCGCAACTCGTTACAAAGCTGTGCAGCGAGGGTTTTATTATGCGCCAACACCAATGTAGGTTTACCAACTTTCTCAATTACTGCTGCTACTGAAAATGTCTTACCTGTTCCCGTAGCTCCTAGTAAAGTTTGGTAATGATTACCGGCTTGGATACTGGATGTTAATTGTGCGATCGCTTGTGGTTGATCGCCTGTAGGCTTAAAGGGAGCTTGAAGACCAAATTCTGTCATACAGTTTTGCTGGAAATATCCTATCTCATGTTAACGATACCAATCTGTACTCAGCGAGTGCAGATGTTGAAACCAATAAATAGCAATATTACTTTGTAAAATTTTACAATTTACATTTACTTATATGTAGATTTTGAAGATATTTATACCTATGCAAGCTTGTTTAAGGTTAAACTTTCATATGTAGGAAAAAATTCATTTTTCCTTAATTATTGTAAAATTAACTTAATAAATCCAGAGGTGTTTGGTTATGAGCATAAGCAGCACTGGTAAAGCAATTAGTCCTAGGCAAAGGCGAGCCAAGCTCAAAGGGGAAACAACAGTGGAAGTTGAAAATAATCAGGGTTCTAGTTTGAATACAGATAAAATCGAGCCAAATACCGATCTGCCAGCGCCAGAGAGTAGTGGAACACTCGTTATTGCTGGAGTACGTCCCATTGCTAGCAGTGACTTGGAAGTTGCAGAGACAGTCTCGATTGCTGGAGTACGTCCTATCGGCATTAGTCATTTGCAAGTAGTTGAGACAATTAACGAAGCTGGCATTCGTCCAATTAGTGCCAATACATTCCAAATCGTTGACAGTATTAGTTCATCTGGTATTCGTCCAATTTCCTCAAGTTCACTGGTAGTTTCTGAAAGCTATTCAGTGTTCGGTAACCGTCCAGTGGCATCAAATAATATAGATGATTCTGCGAATTTAATGGGTTTTCTAGATTAGGTTAAAAAATAATTAAGATAAATGTAAAGACCCAGTTTCATAGAGAAACTGGGCTTTTTATTTAAGTAGTTAATAATAAATAAACGTTTTATTTAGTGGATGCAAAGGATTTCCCAGTTGTAAACTATGAGACAAAAATGCTGGAGGGAGCATCCCACTATTTTGCATGTCATTGCGAGCGCTCGCGTTAGCGTCTCGTACCCCTGTACGCGCAGCGTCTCCGACAAGAGAAGAGAAGCAAAGCAATCGCCAAATCCTCCAACTACGAGCGAGTCTATGCGATTGCTACTCTGCGAGAAGGCTCTGCCTATGTCGTTCCTCCTTGCAATGACAGCTATTCTCTCATTGCAAAATAAAAACTGGGATGCATCCAATGCTGGATTAATGAAATAACGCCCTCTATAAATATTAAATAATTTATTTTTTGTTATTTAGTAAAGGGACAAATCTCACTGTTTAAATTTACTACTTGTTGATAACAAACCTGTTTAATTACAAAATATTACATATAGGACTCCTATTTTATTTTTGCGAAGCTAGGTACAAATCGAAAAGCCTATTACCTGCCTATCGCGCTTGCTTGATGCGCGAAGCGCACTAAGCAAATTAAGTTCTCCAAATCAAAGCGGATTGCTATATTTAGGTTAATCATACCAATCTACTTTTTAGAGTATTGCACTCACAACACCTATATCTGACTTGCTTTTGTCTCTTTCTTTTTACATAGATTAATAATATGTCTTCTGGTGGAAGGCTCCAGCAATAACCTTAAGTTAAGTTGTAAAGGTAATAACAAAGAGTTTCAAAGTTAATTGACAATAATTAACGACTTTGAAATTTTTTTCTTACAAAATTTAGGAGTATAAAATGAGTATCGAAGATCGCGCTAAAGCAGCTGGTAAAAACATTGAAGGTAAGGCTCAAGAAGCTCTAGGAAATGTTACTGGAGATCCCGAAGATAAAGCCGAAGGTAAAGCAAAGCAAGCTGAAAGCGAAGTACGTCATGGAATTGAAGACGTGAAAGATAACGTTAAGAGAAAGCTTGATTAATTAAAAAATATCCTTTTTGCAATTTAGTGACATAGCTGGGGATGCCTCATTTTGCAAAAACAAGAAGCAATTCGGTTAAACCCCTTTCATCCCCTTTTGATAAGGGGAGATAGGGGTTATTTGTGGTATTCTCAGTGCGTGCATACATGTTTGAAGCATTAATTGCTAATTTTCACAGATTAATAATTTCGATAGAGTAGAGAAAATTGATAGTTTGCTATGATTTTCTTTTAGCTTAAGTATTACCAATAACGAGCTGTAAGTTTTGTGCAATTCATCTCGCTGAAATTGAATTGCCTATTTAGAAGTGTCTTACCCAAGGAGGCGAAAAATGATTCTGCTTGAGCAGAGTCGCAAAATAGCGACAACTTTTGTATTGATTGTGGTGCTGATGATAAGTACTGCTTGTGGTGGTAACACTTTAACACAAGCTGACCGCACAACTGCGCCACCAGTAATTGGTCGAGATGTAACTTATTCACAACTAGAGCGAGGTAATACTCCGTCAGGGGAAAGTTTTGGAACCTGGGTTGTGCAAACATCTAAAGGGTTGATCAAAGATGCATATGTACGCGATAACAATAAGCTAGGAATTGTTATTTCCCCTCAAGTCCGTCCCAACGAAGTGCGACCTTTAGCAAAATCTCTAGCACAAGGTTTTCGGAAAAACTTTCCCAATCAAGATTTAACTATTTTGGTTTACGGGCCTGATAAAAAGTTGATTTTGACTGCTAAATATGACACTCAAACTAATCAAATTCAGTACACTTAATGACTGAATTTGAAATATAAGTTTGATGATAGTCAATTCTGAATAAGCGCATAGTGACTGTCAGATTGTTGAAAAATCTGACGTGAGTAAGGAGACTAAGTAAAGTGACAAGCAGCGAAGAGTACAAACGCCAAATAATGAAAGATTTGGCTGAAGGAAATGTTGAATCTCTAGACGATGCGAGGTCAGATTCAACGACTGAATATGAGAATTTCGACGACTTTGCCCAGCGGACAACAACCGATCAACGGCGACAATTGTTTGGTCGGTCTGTACATCCAGACAGGATTCCTACCAGCCAAATGGAGCCTGAATTACAAAAGGCGATCGCTCAAATTAAACCAAACGAACGGGACGATGTAGCACGCGCCTTTTTCAAACACTTGAAATCCAGAGGATTGGACGAGCGACATCTAGAGCAACAGCTTGGTCTGTCCACCCACCACGCCAGCCGCATGAGTGCTGATGATGTTAGCAAACTTGCATCCTTCGTTTATCACAACCACCCTGATGTTTTCCGTGAAGTGCTAGCGGAACAACCAGGCATTATTAAGTTTCTCAGCAATCCCATAGTGGCAGGTATTATCGGCATTGCAGCGGCGAAATGGTTGGGTAGTCGCAAGTAAATTTTTAATCCAGAGCGTTAAGGCATCGGGGTGGGCATTGCCCACCTTTTTTATTCAAAAATATTTTATTTGGATACCAAAATAGAATCTTTTATATGTATAAAATAGTATAAGTATTGTGGTTGCCCAAAAGCAAATTTACATAATTTTCATACAACTATATATTCATTCTCAGGTTATAAAGCTTATAGCATCTAGCTTTGGATAATATAAAAAATAAATTTATAAAAATAATTACATTAAAGATTTTATTAAAATTTACTCACAGTAATTGATTATAGTTACTTAACCAGTAACGATGATTACTGTTGCATTCCAGGAGAATTACTGATAACCTTGCCAGTAGCAAAAAACTGAAAGCAAAATATAAGACTGTAAGTAGCTTCGGCTTTACGCAAAGTTGAGCGATCGTCGCGAGTGATAGCTTCGGCAACGTCTGCGATCGCTAATTAAAGTCCCATTATTAGAAAAAGTTGACACTAAGGTTCATTTTTCATAAGAATTTAAATCCAAGAAAATTTACATGAAAGCTACTGATTCTGCAATTAAACCATTGAAGAATTCCCAATTCTGGCTATTAGGAATAGGAGGAGGCTTGATTGCAATTCTTCTAACTCTGGTGTGGAGAACTGGAGATGATTCCTACTTGGGTATAAGTGTCTTATGTTTATTTGCTGTAGCCTCCACACTGGTAGAAAAACGCCATAAATTGACCTTAGAAAGTGGAATTTTTCCTAGTATTTTAGGCATAACGTTCATTGGTTTTATACTTTGGCAAAGTGCTAATTTGCACCATGGAAAGTGGCTAAAAACATTTCTTCATATATCACCATTTATTTCAGCCATTGGTCTTAGCTTACTTGCTTCTGGACTAAAGGGATTCAAGCAATTTTGGCAAGAACTAACAATCTTGTTTTTTCTTGGTGTTCCAAAGGTAACTATTTTATCTCTAATTGATATTACCCCCTTGGCTACTCTAACTGCCAAATATTCAACTTTACTACTTTGGTACACGGGGTTTGAAGTATCTCTGCAAGATAACTATATTAATCTGCCAACAGGTGGTATCAAAGTTGCTGGTGAATGTGCCGGTCTAGAATGGATGTGTCATCTTCTGTCACTAGCTGTGATTGGTTTGTTCATGTTTCCTCCTAAACCGAAAAGGAGAATATTAGTACCTATTGTGGCTGTTTTTGTAGCATTTCTTGTGAATGGAGCACGTATTGCCATCCTAGCTGTGATGGCGGCAAAACAACACCAACCAACATTTCATTACTGGCATGTGGGGGGTGGTTCCTCAGTATTTGGAATTATTACAGTACTAATTTTTGGGTTATTCTACTGGTTTCTCCTCCATGAGCAGGAAATTAAAAAACAGAATATTGCGGAGTCTTCAAGTCAATGACTCTGTGGAAAAAACTGCGTATTTTATTGTTAGCTGTTACTCTCGGTAGTGTTGTATTAGTTTTTGTGAAGGTTTCTTTAACAAAAACTACAAACAAGCCAAAATCACTAGAGTCTGAACGTAAAACTACTATTGTTGTGCTTGTTGAAGATGATATTTGCATAGTTTCTCATTTTAAGGGAAACTATAATGTTGTCTCTGCTTTTAAGAGTAAATTGAGATAAGTCGAGATTATAGATGAGTTATATATATAGCCATATTTTTAATGATTTGTATAACTAGAAATTTTCGTAAGCCACGTGGGTTTCTTTTTTTTAGTAGCATTCAGTTTGCTTTCGTAAAGCTTTAATATCTCTCAATTCAATTGTTGATAATTTGTTAAAAACATGACTAAATCAAGTAGCGATAAATTTATTCCTTTAGTACAAGAACTACAAGAATTTGTCTTCAGCCAAACAAGCTCGATGACTATTTTGCGAGTTCTTGGCTATGGTCTATTACTTTTAGCACTCTTCGACATTGTGGAGATGTTGATTCCACCAAGCTTTATGAACCCCGCTTGGGAATTTCAAACTTTTGGCTCATTGGTTGAACGAGTACCTGTACCTTTGATTGGGTTAGCGTTGGTGTTTTATGGAGAGCTACATGCAAGAGCGAAATGGGAATTTGTAACTTTAAAATTTTTATCTTGGTTAACTTTATTGCTGGCTATATTGTTTATATTGCTAATTCCTTTATCGATTGGTAACACTGTTAGGCTTACCAAGCAAAGCTATACTCAAATTAACACTTTATCACAACAACAAATATCTCAAGCTGAACAAGTCGAAAAGCGAGTGAGCCAAGCTACACCACAGCAGATAGATAATTTGTTAAAGAGCCAGGGTCGCTCATCAAATACTAAAAATCCTCAAGAATTGAAGAGTCAAGTATTGTCAGAAGTTTCTAAGGCAAAAGCACAGATTAGAAATCAAGCACAAGCCACTCAATCTACTCAAAAGCTGAATTTGCTCAAGAATTCTGTGAAATGGAATCTTGGAGCTTTGGTTTCTGCTGCTCTCTTTTTTACTATTTGGAAAATAACAAGTTGGGCAAGATTAAGTAGATAATAATATAAAAGGTAACAGAAATTTACTTATTAATTTGAATTTTGTCGATTAGACTAGAAAGCCATTAGGTACCACTTTCTCAAGCCGATTCTTTGGCAGAATCGGTTTTTGCTGTTTAGTATAATTATTTAATAGATATCGTACTTGGCTATTCTGTTGAGAATCACCACTAGACAATAGCGTTTAAAGTTTAACAAAACTATGGCGTATTAAACTATAGCTACTTTAATAAAAGTATAATCTTTGTAATATTTTTTTAAAAAACTCCTCTATGAAATTTACTAAAAATTATTTTTTATCATGCATTTTTATGGTGATCGTTTTTATTTAGTCAACTAATTAAAATTTAGATAAAAATACTAATTTTTGTTCAGGTATAGTGAGAAATACTAGATTCTCTGTGGTAGATATTGAACAATACTAATTTCATATAATAATGCACTTAATATTTACCAAAGAAATAAGACTAAATCTTTGGTCTATGCAATTATTGACGATTAATTATTAAGTGCAAGTTTACAGAAAATTGGTATAACACAGTTTAAATTCAACTTCAACTGGTTTTGCCATGAGTTCAATAAAAATCGGTGTAGGTGCTGCTATATTTGCAGGAGCATCATCCAGCCTTGACTTAGCCGACCCACTTTTGGAACCGCAATTACCTGAACTTTTCTGTTGCCACTTTACTGATATTGAAACAACTGGTGGAGATAGCTTCAAACTTAACAATGCGTAGCTGTCTGTTAATCTGTCTAACTTTAGTATTAGTGCTTGCTGAAGCAATCCTACTGAGCTATACCTACAGAGGCTTCACCTTTCAAAAAAATATGCAAATTCGGATGCTAGAACAATCAAAACCTCCAGAATTTGCTGAGAAAACTATGGTTGAACAAAAAGGAATATTTTTTGAAACTGTAGCATCAGAACATGTATTGCCAATTCCAGAAAACAAGCCTAGTTCTAAAACTCTTGTAAAGCTTGGTGTTCGCATTAGCAACAACACTCAGAAGTCTATGCGATTTTGCAGTTATGACACAATTTTTCCAAATTTGATAGAACAAAACGGCAAACATTTACAACTTGAAGGAGGTCGTAATGTATCTCGTCTTATCAGGGAATCTGATTGTCCATTTGTTCATCCTGGAGAAAGTGTAACATTTTTTTTAGATGGAACCCTTGCTTGGAAGAATAACAAACTTCAACTTGAAGGACCAGATCGATTTGGCGGTTTATGGCGTTTTGAAGACCTCAAACCGGGTATCTATGGTTTCCGCTTTACATATCACAGTAGTCAGGAAACTGTGCAAATCTCTTATCCAGAACAGAAGATATTAACAGATATTTGGACTGGACAAGTAGAAACTCCAATTACTGAGATTTCTTTAGTCTTGCCACACAATTAGCATTAATTTTGCGTTTTGGTATAAATTATAAACCCATGTAAACAAGCGACTAATCACACAAACTTGTTTTAACAACTAATATTTCCAAGAGGAGTGAAAACAATGAAAACACCACGTAATATCATTATTGGTTTAGCTATCAGCCCACTAGTTGCATTTTCGGGTCAATCTGTTTTTGCATTCAGTATTACTCCACCTAGCGCTCCCGTAGAGAAACAAGAGTATACAATAGGTGGAAAAAAATGGGTGACTACGCTAAAGCCATTCCCAGCCACTGAACTTGCCAAAGGTGGAACAGCAGGGCTATTAAAGCTACTTAACGATCGATTTACCCCTAATGGCTGGTCATTTAGTACAGCGGCGAATGATTTAGAAGGTTCATTTAAGATCGCAACATATAAAGCGGTGGGAACAGCCACGCAAGTTGGAGCAGATTTTTCATTAGATTATTTGCCCAAAGGTGCCGATCCAACTACTGCGGGTAAAACAGTACTTCATTGGATTCAGAGGGTCTTCAATAATCATAGTGCTATAGGTAACCATGGTGATAATGATAATGCTATAGATGCTACACGAACCAAACCTTTTACAGATCCAGGAAGGCTATTTTATGATCTGGACGTTACTTTTGCAACTCCACCCCATTTTGAAGATGGTCCAAGAAGATTTGATGCTGATAAAAGCCACAATTGGACTGCTGAGCTATTCCTCGTTAGCCTGAACACAGACAAACCCAAAGAGGTGACTATCTACAATGGTGTCTCTTGGGGATGGGAGAACAAGCCAGTTCCCGAACCATTCACTATTCTGGGGTCAGCTACAGCTTTGGGATTAGGTCTTTTGTTTAAAAAACATTATTCCAAAAAGCAAAAACAAGTACAAAGTTGAGCTAAACAAACAAGTTAACTTTTAATCTTTTTGTAAGAAGAAGCTAGCAAAAACTCTTAGTAAAAAAGTAGGTGAGCAATTTGTTTGCTCACCTACTTCTAGTTATATATTTGCATTAAACAATAGATTAAACTTTTGCTAATTCTGGCGCAGGACGCTTGCTGTTGCGAATGGCTGTAATTGCTTCGCCATAATCTTTGGCGTTAAATACAGCTGAACCTGCAACAATTGCATTAGCTCCTGCTTCTAAAACCTGCCAAGTATTATTTGCCTTCAGTCCGCCATCCACTTCAATCCAAGGGTCAAGACCCCGTTCATCGCACATTTGACGCAGCTTGCGGATTTTGGGTACTACAGCGGGAATAAAACTTTGACCACCAAAGCCAGGGTTAACGCTCATAATTAGTACTAAATCGCAAAGCTCCAACACGTACTCAATAAAATCTAAAGGTGTTGAAGGATTGAGTACTACCCCTGCTTTTTTACCAAGTTCTTTAATTTGGCCCAGAGTACGGTGTAGGTGCGGCGAGGCATTATGCTCAGCATGTACAGAAATAATATCAGCACCAGCTTTAGCGAAACCTTCTACATACCTTTCTGGTTCCACAATCATCAAATGCACATCCAGTGGCTTTGTCGTAACTGGACGAATCGCCTCCACAACCAGAGGCCCTATCGTAATATTAGGTACAAAACGGCCGTCCATTACATCAACATGAATCCAATCTGCTCCAGCTGCATCTACGGCGCGAACTTCGTCACCTAGACGACTAAAATCGGCTGATAGGATAGATGGAGCAATTACAATGGGCTTTTGAGATAGGTTTTGGGTCATGGCTAGTGGGTTTTTAGCGTCCTCGTCTGTAAGCATTGTAACAATATAGTGTAACAAAATATTGAGCGATCCCGATATCTATTTAATCCTCGCTAGGTGAGAGATAGGGGAGAAATAACTTCTGACTCCTTCCTACCTTCTACCCTTCGGGTTCGCAGTCGCTCATGGGGGAAACCCCCAAGACCGCGCTGTCTCACCTTCTGACTTCTGACAACTAACAACTGACTATTAACTATTAAATATGACCAAAAAACTAACTTGGATAATTTGGGGATTGAGTGTTTCTTGTGTGAGCGCACCAGTACTTGCTTCGGCTTTACAAAGTTCCTTAGGAACCAACGGTATTGATGCTCTGAAGTTACACCAACCTCCTTATAATTTAATCGGTCGCAAGATTGCTATTGGTCAGGTAGAAATCGGTCGTCCGGGAATGTTTGGGTGGGATAAAGCAGTGTCTAAAAATCGTGCTATATCTCTAGCTGGCATCTTTTTACGCAATGGGCCAGCTAAGTCCAATAGTGGTGTTGACCCTCACGCCTACAATGTTGCTGGTGTTATGGTCAGCACAGACAAAGGATTACCAGGAATTGCTCCGGGAGCCAGACTGTATTCTTCTGCTGTGGGTTCTACAAAAAACATGGGTCAGCCAGAGGAGTGTTTATCGGCCCAGCATATCGCGCTGCAAAACAGTGGCGATGTCCGTGCCATTAACTTTAGTTTTGGCGAACCTCTCAACCGCGATCCTCGCCCAGATGCTGTTTTAGATGGCAAAGCCTTACTAACTCTATGTATTGATTGGTCTAGTCGCTTTCATGATGTTTTGTATGCGATCGCAGGCAATCAAGGTAAAGGAGGTATTCCCATCCCTACAGATAATTTTAATGGACTAAACGTGGCTTTTTCATCGCGCCGGGGAGGGATTTTTAATAAAGTTGACGTTTCCAATCTGGCAGGTACTAATTATGGAGTCAGTGGTCGATTAGCCGGCAAAGAGTTTAATTTGGATGGTCGTCGCTCTATTAGTTTAGTAGCACCAGGTAGTAACATTCCTTTGCTGAATCCAGATGGCAAATTGAACAAAGTCACAGGTACAAGTTTTGCAGCACCTCACGTTACTGCTACTGTTGCCTTGTTGCAGGAATTTAGTGACCGACAGACACGGAAAAAACAACCCAATTGGAGCATTGATGCACGGCGGCATCAGGTCATGAAAGCTGTATTGCTGAATTCGGCAGACAAAATCCTAGATACTGGTAACGGGTTGTACTTAGGAATGGCTCGGACGTTAATTGATAAACAAAATCAAGATTGGCTAGCTTCCGATGCTTACAAAGACCCCACAATTCCCTTAGATTCCCAAATGGGAACGGGCCATTTAAATGCGCTTCGTGCCTATCAGCAATTTAGTGCTGGTCAATGGCAACCATCAGTTGCTGTGCCTGCCATTGGTTGGGATTATCGTATAGTAAATGTCGGTGCGTCTACGGAATATGTGTTAGCTAAACCGTTAAAGCAGGGTAGTTTTGTAGCTATCACTTTAAGTTGGGATCGATTAGTACAGTTAAATGATAATAATAAAAACCAACAATATGATGTAGGTGAAAATTTTAGCGATCGCGGTTTAAATAACCTCGACCTCTACTTAGTAAAAGCTGATGCTATGAATCAAGATACTGGTGCTGTTTGCTCTTCCATCAGTCAAATTGATAGTGTAGAACATATTTTCTGTCCTGTTCTTGCTACAGGCAATTACAAAATCCGCGTTCAGTTTCGTCAGCAGGTAAACGAAGCAACTCAACCCTATAGTTTGGCTTGGTGGAGTGTGCCAGTTAATTGAGGAACTTTCAAATAATATAGTTTTTGACTGTTGACTGTTAACCGTTAACAGTCAAAAACTTAAAGTGGGATAATTTCTTTTTTGGAGTTTTATAAGGTCATAACTATAGCTAACAAAGAAATAATATTCTTGCTAATTAATGTCTAATTTGTGCAGGAGATAGAAACTAGCGTTCTGTTTCATCAATTTTGCGTGGTAAATGCATTTTTAGTGAGAACTTGAATCCTTAAATATTTAAGCACTGAAGTACTAACTACAAATGCAGCACAAAATACCTCACAAAAACATCATATTTTTTATAGCATGAAATATAATAAAAGCGATTGCTAAGTCATTAAGTAGTTTAAAATACATTTATTTAAAATATCAGGTATCCTTAAAAATCAAGCTGCTTTAATCAGTACCATGTACAACTGACATTTAATTACTTTCAATTACTTACCGTTACCAAAACTGTAACCATGGCATATTTCTGTTGTTGCCAATGCAATAGTTAATAATTAACACACTTCATTAGCGTCAATGTTCACAGATAGCTAAAAGTATTTGGCAAGCGAGGTGGCAGAATGAATCGGCAGAAGTTGAGTGGTGTGAAAGAAAGTTTTCTACAAAGACGATATGGCGTAAGTCTAGGAAGACGTTATGTTATGGCAGCAGCTAGCGTTGTTCTATTAGGTGTATTAAGCTGTTCTCAGGTGAATAATAGTAGTTCGAGCGCACTTGCCCAATCCGATATACCTCAGTCAGAGTCTCCCTTGCCAAAAAAAACAGTGAGCAATGATACAAGGCTTGTTAATGCTAATAATAAATTTGGCTTCAAGCTATTTTCAGAAATCCTGAAAAATAACAGTAGTGAAAACAACATTTTTGTTTCTCCTTCAAGTGTAGCGATCGCTCTAGCTATGACCTACAACGGTGCTAGTGGCTCTACTCAGCAGGCAATAGCTAAAACCCTGGAATTACAAGGTATGAGTTTACCAGAAATTAACTCTGCTTACGCTTCATTAAAGGAATTCTTGGAAAATCCTGGTGAGAAAGTTCAGCTAACTATTGCTAACTCGCTGTGGGTAAAAAAAGGTGTTAGCTTGCAGCCAGACTTTCTCCAGAAAACCCAGGATTTTTACAAAGCTAAGGTGACAAATTTAGACTTTCAAGATGCCACAGCGCCTGATACAATCAATAACTGGGTCAATGACAATACAAGCGGCAAAATCAACAAAATAATTGAAACAATTAAACCCGATGAAGTGTTATTTCTAATTAACGCTATATATTTCAAAGGGAAATGGAGCAACGAATTTGATAAGTCGCAAACAGCCGAACATCCCTTTTTTCTCATATCTGGCAAGCAGAAGCAGCACACCATGATGTCGCAAACAGGCGACTACAGATACTATGAAAACGAGCAATTCCAGGCAGTAAGTTTGCCTTACGGTACAGATGGCAAAATCAGCTTTTATGTCTTTTTGCCTAGACAAAACTCTAATCTCAATGTCTTATATCAGAACTTAAGTCTTGATAACTGGGAAAAATGGATGACTCAGTTCCACAAACGGGAAGGATTTATTCGCTTGCCCCGTTTTAAAACAGACTACGATGTTACACTCAACGATGCGTTAAAAGCTTTAGGCATGGAAGAGGCTTTTAGCGATAAAGCCAACTTTTCTGGCATAGGTAAGAATCTTACAATTAGTCAGGTTAAGCATAAAACTTTTGTTGAAGTGAATGAAGAAGGCACAGAAGCAGCAGCAGCTACCTCAGTGGGAATAGAGACAACATCTTTGAGACAGAAACCAGAACCATTTCGCATGATTGTTGACCGTCCCTTCTTCTGTGCTATCCGAGATAATCAGACAGGAAGCGTTTTGTTTATGGGTTCAATTGTGGAACCGCAGTAAGAGTTCTGCGGAGCCAGTCTCGTGGGTGGCTCTGTCGGCTTGAAGGAAGTGGCGTTGCTGAGTTAGGAGAGACGCGATGCCAGTCGCTACAACGGGGGGAACCCCCGCAACGCGCTGGCTCATTAATCGCGTCTGTACAAGAGTTAGGAATTTTATCTCTCTTCTGCTCCCCTGCCCCTCTGCTTTCTTCCTAGGGTAATGTAGGTTCCGAAACACTCAAAGGATTTTTTGTCTCTGCTTTTGGAGATTCCTCTGGTGTAACGGATGTAGGTATCTCTTTAGTCGTGGTACTGTCGTCCTCGCTGCTAAGCAAAGTCGGACGTAGGGCGGTTAAAGCAGTTTTAATGATTACAGCAGTGGGTACTGCTACAATCACGCCTAAAAGCCCACCAATTCTTGCACCTGTCAAGACTGAAATTAATATCCAGACTGGGTTTAAACCTGTAAAATTACCCAAAATTCGGGGTGCAATTAAGTTTTCTAGAATTTGCTGTACGATAACGGCTGCTATTAAAACCCTGATTCCCATCCAGAAATCTTGCAGCGCTACTAAGGAGGTGGTAAGGGCAATGCCCACAGAACCACCAAAGGGGACAAGAGCCATGATGCCGATGGTTAAGCCAAATAACAAACCAAATGGCACTTTCAGCCACAAAAAAGCAGGAATCAGGGCTGAGGCCATACAAGTAGATAAAATCAGCTGGGTGATGAAGAAATTTTGAAAACTCAGGCGTACTGTTTGAGAGAAAGGTGCGCGAAATTTCGCTGGCAGCCATTCTACTAAACTCTGCCAAAGTTCACCCCCGTGCTGCAAAAGATAGAAAGTCAAAACCATTGTCAAGAGAAAATCCAGCAAGCTGGTGAATGTGACAACAGCCAAATTCAAAACTTGTCCGGCGATCGCTTGCAATTGTCCCTTGACGCGATCGTTGATTTGGACTACAAGAGCATCAAGATTAATCGGTAAGCCGAGAACTTCTGCTTTCTCGTTTAACATCATTAACTGAGAGCGTCCTGAATCAATCAACTCTGGTAAGCGAGCCACCAGTTGCTGAGCTTGGGTAAGGGCTAGGGGAAATAGAGTAACACCCAGCGCCAAGAGAATCGATAAAGCCAATAAAAAGACTAAAATGGCAACTTGCTCTCGCCTAGCACCGCGACGCTCCATCCAGCTTACAGGGTAGTTAAGTAGAAATGCTAGAACTGAGGCTCCGACTAAAATGACTATTAAGGAATGGAAATAGTGGAAAATTGCCGAAATAGCCCAACCATTGAGAACTAGCAGCGGGGCGAATAACGCGATCGCCCCGATTCGCGCTATTGGTGTAAGTGTCTGCCACCAGTTGACTAGCTTGCGTGTCTGCATCTTTAGCCGATTGCGGGATATAACTACATAAAATCCTTCTTTACAGCTTATTATCTCTGACTACATCACTGATTTCATCTCTCTTGTTTAGGATTAGACTCATCCCAATGGAAAATTTTGAACCAATTGATAATTTGCCTTTGTCAGAGACTGGGGAACTGGGGAACTCGGGGCCCCCTCTGGGGATTAGGGGCAATGGGGAACTGGGGAGCCAGTCGCGTGCGGAGGTTACTTCGGTCAAGCAAACTGGCGTGACTGGGGATAACTCTTCCCAATCCCCAATTCCTAATCCCCAATCCCTAATCCCTATTCAAGATACAGCTAGTTTTAGAAGACTATTGCTTATACATTTGATTCCAATTATTGGCTTTTTTCCATCCCTGTGGACTCTCTACCACCGCCAGGGAAGTCGGGAACAACTGGTTGTGAGTCGTCTGTCTATTACTCTGGCATTGACTTGGCTATTGGGTTACTTATTGTTAGCAGCTGGAGCAGAAACTTCAAACTTTTTTACACTGCGTTTATTAATCCTTAATAGCTTTTTTACATCTAGTTATTTTTTGGTAAGTATCTGGCTCATGTTTCGCCTCATCAAAGGCAAGTCTAATCGTTTAGCAGGGTTTAGCAATTTTGCTGAACGAGTATTGGGTAAATACTGACCTTAATTATTGCAAGCGATCGCTCGGTTGGTAGTTTTACTTAAAATGTTCACAAATAACAGATTACCTACTACCGGATCTGGTCAAACCAGCTTATTGTTGTCATACTGCAATAAAACATCTCCGGATTTGCCACAAAGAAGGAGAAATGCTGCTATAAGTGTTGTGGTGTTGTGGTAGAGGCAACGGTTAAATAGTCAGCATGATTCATCAAAAGTTAACTATTATGAGTTAATTTGTCTGCATATTATTTAGTCTGCAAATTTACCTAATTCGATCAGTTAAATGTGAGGAAGTCTGTGACCATTCAAAGAACTTCGGCGGAAGGAAATCAATCAGCAAACGCCCCCAACCCAAAGGACAAAAATTCCCAGAACTCGAAATCAGGACGCTGGCTGTGGTTCTGGGTGGGTATGAGCGGTATTGCAATGGTATCAGCAACGGCAGGGGCGCTGTTGGCGGTTTCTTTAACTAGTACACCATTGCAGCAAGCCGATTTAAGTCCCCAAGAAGAAGCAGTCTTTGATGGCGATCGCATCTCTGGTGATGGCTTACGATTTTCACAATTAACTCGCCCTGTCAATCTCTTAGTTATGGGGATGAGCGTACTGCCGCCGGATGTCCAAAATGCTCCCGCCGAAACCAAAAATCTGAGATACCTGCCTCAGGTAAACTCTTTTGATGGTCTTTCCGATGTCATGCTCTTAATGAAATTTGACCCAGAGACAAAAAAAGTGGTCATGCTCTCTATCCCTAGAGATACCCGTACAGAAATCGAGGGATATGGAGTGAAAAAAATTAATGCCGCCAATGTTGAAGGCGGGCCAGCTTTGACTGCTAAAACTGTCAGTAACGTTTTGGGCGGTGTAGGAATTGACCGCTATGTGCGAATTAATGTTCTGGGAGTAGGTAAGCTAATTGATGCTTTGGGTGGAGTGACAGTTTATGTCCCCAAAGATATGAAGTACCAAGATGATTCCCAACACCTCTACATCAATTTAAAAGCAGGCAAGCAGCACCTCAACGGCGACCAAGCACTGCAATTACTACGTTTTCGTCATGATGAACTCGGAGACATTGGTCGGATTCAACGGCAACAAATTGTGATTCGTGCCTTAATTGACCAGACTCTCAACCCAGTGACAGTAGCTCAATTACCTAAAATTCTCAACGTAGTTAAAGAAAATATCGACACTAATTTAACAGTTGAGGAATTAGTTGCGCTTGTGGGTTTTGGAGTGCGAACCAATCGCTCCAATATGCAGATGTTATTGCTGCCAGGTCGCTTCAGTGAGAAAAACGAGTATGATGCTAGCTATTGGTTACCCAATAAAAATAGTATTGTCAAGTTGATGACGCAACACTTTGGTTTGGAATCAACAAGCGAACAGCAGGTGAGTGACCCAAGTTCTTTGCGAGTGGCAATTCAAGACAGCACAGGTGGCGATCGCTCTAATCTTAGACCATTAATTAGAGCTCTAGAAAAAGCTGGTTATCGCAATATTTATGTTTCTAAACCTTGGAATGAACCTTTAGAAGTAACTAATATTATTGCCCAACAAGGAGATGGTGCAAGTGCTGAATTAATTCGCAATTCTTTAGGATTCGGAGATGTGCGGGTAGAAAGCACTGGCAATTTAGACTCGGATATCAGTATCCAAGTAGGTCAAGATTGGTTACAACAAAAAGCTATCTTTGAGGAATCTCCCTAAATTTTAAATTATGTTGCTATGACTCCTTAATAACCAAGCAAAAAGGCGTGAGGTTTATACTCACGCCTTTATATTAATTATTTCCTGATACGTCATTTATTACTCTTTCATTATCTACCAACTGTCAGCTGTACCTTTTTTATAAGGATCGCCTGTAAATGGTTGTACACCAATAGTAGGATAAGCATCATCATTAGGACCAAAAATCCGCATTGCAGCTTCCGAAATATATTGGGTTATGCTAGCAAGCATTTTGGAAATAGACATAATATAAACTCCTTTTTTGAGTCACTATTAATTGTGATGTTTATACTCTAGTCCTGTTCTTCTCTCCTAGCTCCTCTTCTCAATATATTGACAACCTATGCAATGCTTATTCAGATATGTTTGCAATACTTTAGCTTCTTCGCGAGTCATTCAGTTCTAATTATAACGGAGCGATTGCAAGCAGGTGGAGGGACAGAAAAGAGATAAAATTCCTAATTCTTGTACAGACGCGATTAATGAGCCAGCGCGTTGCGGGGGTTCCCCCCGTTGTAGCGACTGGCGTCGCATCTGTACTCAGCACTTTTTGTCTGACATAATTAATAGAAATAACTATTAATAAATATAAATTAATTGAAAATTTTAGTATTTACTTTCTGTAAAGATACCGTTGACTAGCAGTAGCATGAACTGACTTATCCAAGAGTTGACATTATTTATGGTAAAAACTACCATAATAGAAGAAGCATTCTTCAAAGGACGCTCTTACATGACAACTTTGCCAGACTTGGACAGCCACCAAAGCCAAGAACTGAACCTCTCTACCGCTGATTACAGCCTGCTGACTGACCTTTACCAGCTGACAATGGCAGCTTGTTACACAGGTGAAGGTCTAGAACAACGATGGGCCAGCTTTGAGTTATTTGTTAGGCGACTGCCAGAGGGTTTTGGTTATTTAATTGCCATGGGGCTAGCGCAGGCGTTGGAATATTTAGAAAAATTTCGCTTTAGTTCCTCTCAAATAGCAGCTTTACAGGCGACGGGCATTTTTGCTGGGGCTAGCGATCGCTTTTGGTCACTGTTAGCTGAGGGACGGTTTACTGGGGATGTTTGGGCAGTACCGGAAGGAACAGCCGTGTTTGCCAATCAGCCACTGTTGCGGGTAGAAGCACCCCTTTGGCAGGCACAGCTAGTAGAAACTTATTTGTTAAATACGCTGAATTACCAAACTTTGGTGGCGACAAGGGCTGCACGCCTCCGTAATGTGGCAGGGGAGCAAGCAACACTTTTAGAATTTGGCACAAGACGGGCATTTAGTCCCCAAGCCTCGTTGTGGGCGGCGCGGGCAGCCTTAGCAGGCGGATTGGATGCCACTTCCAATGTGTTAGCGGCGCTACAACTAGGGCAGCAGCCAAGTGGTACGATGGCTCACGCTTTGGTGATGGCACTGTCAGCAGTGGAAGGAAGTGAAGACCAGGCTTTTAGCGCGTTTCATCGATATTTTCCAGGTGCGCCATTGCTGATTGATACTTACGATACCATCGCTGCTGCCGAACGTTTGGCTGAAAAAGTAAGTTCTGGGGAAATGGAATTAACTGGGGTGAGGTTAGATTCTGGAGATTTAATAACTTTGTCCAAACAGGTGCGATCGCTACTTCCCGGTGTGTCAATTTTTGCCAGTGGCGACTTGGATGAGTGGGAAATTGCCAGACTCAAAGCAGCCGGGGCGGAAATCGATGGCTATGGATTAGGAACGCGATTAGTTACAGGTTCACCTGTAAATGGAGTTTACAAACTTGTAGACATCGATGGTATCCCAGTGATGAAAAAGTCGAGTGGCAAGTTGACTTATCCAGGGCGCAAGCAGATTTTTCGGTCATTTGCAGGAGGTAAGGTGAAAGCCGACAGGTTGGGGTTAGTGACAGAAAGCCCTCTGAACGAACAAGCTTTGTTGCAGGTGGTGATGAAACAAGGCGAACGAGTGCAACCGCCAGAAACTTTAGCAGCAATTCGCCAACGTACTGCCGCCTCTGTTGCAAGTTTGCCAGAACAAACACTGCGTTTGGATAGTCCTGTTTCTGTGCAGGTGGAGATTTCGGCGGCGCTGCAAGCGTTGACGGAAGAGACGGAGAAACGTAGACGCGTAAGCGGCTTGCCGCAGGCTACCGCAAAGGATGCAAAGTAAGATGATGAGAATTGCTTTGTTTGGTACTAGTGCCGATCCACCAACTACTGGACACCAAGAGATTCTGAGGTGGTTATCTGAGCGTTATGATTGGGTGGCGGTTTGGGCGGCTGATAACCCATTTAAATCCCATCAAACACCTTTGGAACATCGGGCGGCAATGCTAAGATTGTTGATTGCAAATATGGATGCTCCACTGCACAACATTGCTGTGGAACAGGAATTGAGTAGCTGGAAAACACTGGAAACAGTGGCAAAAGCGAAAGTGCGTTGGGGAGAAGATGCTGATTACACCTTGGTAATTGGTTCAGATTTACTGAATCAGCTACCGCGTTGGTATCGTGTTGAAGATTTGTTACAGCAAGTGCAACTCTTGATTGTACCGCGTCCGGGATATGTAATAGATGAGTCTAGCTTGGAAGCAGTGCAAAACCTGGGAGGGAAAATAGCGATCGCCAATCTGACTGGTTTGGATGTTTCCTCAACAGCGTACCGCGAACACGGAGATACCGAAGCCCTCACACCCCCTATTATTGCCTATATTAATCGAGAGCATTTGTACAAATGCCAGGACGCAACCACAAAAAGATTCCAATTGCGCTAAATCAACAACCTTTGGCTGATTTCAAGGTTGGTGTTGATAATGTAATTTTTTCTGTAGATACCACACAGAATCGGCTGCTAGTCCTGTTAGTCATGCGACAGCAGGAACCATTTTTAAATTATTGGGGTCTTCCAGGTACTTTGGTACGTCAAGGAGAGTCTCTAGAAGACGCTGCTTATCGCATCATGGCAGAGAAAATTAAAGTGAACAATCTCTATTTAGAGCAGTTGTATACTTTCGGGGGACCAAATCGCGATCCACGAGAAGCTACTGATAGTTATGGTGTACGTTATCTCTCAGTTAGTTATTTTGCCCTGGTACGCTTTGAGGAAGCAGAATTAATTGCTGACAGGGTTAGTGGTATCGCTTGGTATCCAGTAAAACAAGTACCACAATTAGCTTTTGACCATAATGAGATTTTGGCGTACGGGCACAGGCGTTTACGCAATAAGTTGGAATATAGTCCTGTAGCTTTTGAAGTCTTGCCGGAAACATTCACTTTAAATGATTTATATCAGTTATACACCACAGTTTTAGGCGAAAATTTTGCTGATTATTCTAATTTTCGGGCGCGTCTACTCAAATTAGGTTTTTTATGCGATACCGGAATAAAGGTATCAAGGGGTGCTGGTCGTCCAGCTAGTTTATATAAGTTTGATGCTGAAGCTTTTGCCCCCCTAAAAGATAAACCTTTAGTATTTATTTAAGAAAAGTCCAGAGTCAAAAGTCAAAAGTAATTTATTTTGACGACTCTTGATTCTTGACCCTTGATTCTTGAACCTTGACTTTTGACTAATACAATGAAAATTGCGATCGCTCAAATTAATCCGACAATTGGTGATTTGCCAGGAAACGCTCAAAAAATTCTGGAGACAGCACAACAAGCAGCGGCAGAAGGTGCGCGTTTGCTGTTAACACCCGAACTTTCTTTGTGCGGCTATCCCCCAAGAGATTTGTTGCTCAATCCTACTTTTGTGGAAGCGATGAATATCGCTTTACAACAATTGGCTAGAGATTTACCGCCAAAATTAGCAGTATTGGTAGGTACCGTTGAAGAGAATACAAAAGCACATATTACTGGTGGAAAAACTTTATTTAATAGCACAGCTTTATTAGAAGAAGGCCAGGTCAAGCAAATTTTTCACAAGCGGCTTTTGCCTACTTATGATGTATTTGACGAACACCGCTATTTTGAATCTGGGTTACAAGCTAATTATTTCACTCTCGACAATCTCGATATTGGCGTAACTATTTGCGAAGATTTATGGAACGATGAGGAATTTTGGGGCAAACGTAGTTATGCAGTGAATCCGATTGCTGACTTAGCAATTTTGGGTGTGGATTTGATTGTGAATTTGTCTGCCTCACCTTACAGTGTCGGCAAGCAGCATTTTCGAGAAGCAATGCTGAGGTATAGTGCGGTGCGTTTTCAACAACCTGTGATTTATGCTAACCAAGTGGGGGGAAATGATGACTTAATTTTTGACGGTCGGAGTTTTGCCTTGAATCGTCAAGGTGAAGTAATGTGTCGTGCCCGTGGTTTTGAAATTGATTTGGTGATGGTCGAATTTGACGAAGTGCAACGGGATTTACAGTTGAGTTCCATAGCACCTGAGTATGAATCGGAAGATGAGGAAATTTGGCAGGCTTTGGTTTTAGGAGTCAAAGACTATGCCCGCAAGTGTCGCTTTTCTAAAGTAGTGTTGGGTTTAAGTGGAGGAATTGATTCTGCATTAGTAGCCGCGATCGCTACTGCTGCACTCGGTAAAGAAAATGTCCTCGGTGTCCTCATGCCTTCGCCCTACAGTTCGGAACATTCTGTTAGTGACGCTTTAGTATTAGGCGAAAATTTGGGAATTAAGACTGATATCTTACGGATAGGCGAGTTAATGCAAGGCTTTGATAACTCTTTAGCCGAGTTGTTTGCAGGAACCGAGTTTGGCATTGCCGAGGAAAATATTCAATCCCGGATTCGGGGTAATTTATTGATGGCGATCGCTAACAAATTCGGCTATCTCCTCTTATCTACTGGCAACAAATCAGAAATGGCAGTCGGTTACTGTACCCTCTACGGTGATATGAACGGTGGTTTAGCAGTAATTAGTGATGTTCCTAAAACCCGCGTTTATTCACTTTGCGATTGGTTAAACCACAATGGTGAAATCATCCCGCAAAATATCCTTACCAAAGCACCCAGTGCTGAACTGAAACCCGGTCAAGTTGACCAAGATTCTCTACCAGCCTACGAAATTTTAGACGACATCTTGCAACGCCTGATTCACAACTACCAATCAGCAGCCCAAATTGTCGCCGCAGGTCACGATCCAACGATTGTAGACCGAGTAATCCAAATGGTGGCGCGCGCTGAATTTAAACGGCGACAAGCACCCCCTGGATTAAAAATCACCGATCGCGCCTTTGGTACTGGTTGGCGAATGCCAATTGCTAGTAACTGGGTTGGTGTCAAAAAAGCCTACCAGACTGTTAACGTTACTGCACCTACCTTCGTCCAATAAATAGTTGTCAAGAGTAGGAGTTATTCTCCACGTCTTTGTACTCTCCCATCCCCATTCTCTAGGTCATTGCGATCGTGAGATTTTGTTCTTGAATCAAAATTTTTAGTAAAGCCGCAGCACCAATTTGCTCAGAAACTGCATTAGCGTCCCATTTACCATCGGCTGTGTACTTCCCTTTGGTATAAAGATTAGTTCCCGACCATAAATAAGGACTCAAAACATCTGCATGGTACTGTCTGTAACCAAAACCGTTGTATTTCTCTATTTGCCAAAGCTGTGCTGCTAGACTCCAGTCTTTGACTTGGTCGAATTCTTTGCCTTTCAAGGCATCGATCGCACTTTCTTCCCAAGTGTAGCCAACCTGCCAACCGTCGATTGGGTCAGCTATTGGTTTGCCTGCGGGTACGTTGACAGTACGTTTTTTCAGTGAATCACCATTGTGTAGATGTTTGGTGAAGTTGAGAGAAGCTTCCATATTGTGGATGACTGCAATGAAATACCAAGGCACATTAATTTTTTGCTGGACAACTTCGTAACGAGGTCGGTTTGAAAGTATTTTCGTTACTATATCTTGAGCAATATTCAATTTCTCAGCTTTGATTTCACACTTATGCCAAAGTGTCTGATAGTGCGGTTTGAGGTCGTGAAGGCGCAGTGGTATTTTTGCTGTCATCGTTATCTGTCCTCAAAGAATAACACAGTTTTAAGTGTTATAAAAATAACTAATTATTTTATACATTGATTTTATTGTTACAAAAAATTAACTTTTGTTTTCAAAGAATTAGGTTCCAGGCTTATTACCTTCTAAATACCCAGTTTTTGGGAAAAATTACATAATTAAATATAAATTAACAGTAAAAAATTTTACGTTTATTGATTGTTAAAGTAGCATTGAATACAAAACTACTCCTCAAAAAAATATTTTTACTTAGGAGTAGATAATTCAAAGCAGGTGCATTATGAAACTACAAGATTTTCTGGGAAAAGAAGAGAAGTGGGGATTTGAAGCGATCGCTGATGACTCAGAATTGACTCGTCAGATTCAGATATTGTTAATTGGCTTGGGTTTGTTGGAACCACCAGCTGATGGTAAATTTGGGCCAGTGTCTGCGGCAGCTCTGAAAAAATTTCAAGAATTAGCAAAAACTGAAGAAGCTGAATTTTTAGGAGCAGTTACAGCCAAGAAATTGATTGAAACCAAAGCGGACGATCTTCCTAAACCTCCCTTAAAACTGGGCAATGACATTGCCAGCCGAATTCTTAAATATATGCTGGCACAAGATTATCAGGTATTTACAGGTTCTAAAGAATACAACATTGTTTATCTAGAAGGAATAGATGGGGACTGGACTCTCAATAGCGATACACCCAATGGATTTAACGATCGCCGTATTGTCATCGAAGTCGTAAATGGTGTTCCAAAAATTGTAGATCACTGGCAAGCTACCACAGAACCAGGCAAATATTATACTTTCAATCCCATGAATGCTGCGGGTGCTGCCAGAATTAAGTTTGGACAGTATAAAGCTTGGGCTGTGGGTATGCATGGCAATGCAGAACGTCACGAAGCATTAGTGCAAGTTGCACCAATTACTGTTCACCGCGATTTCAATAAAGACTTTCAACGCACTGGTGACAAATTAGATACAGGTCTTTTCCTGGTTAATCAACACTGGGGCTATGATGCGCCTAGTAATGATATTAAAAATGCCAGTGCAGGTTGTTTAGTAGGACGTATGCGACAAGGACATCGAGAATTTATGGCAATAATTAAACAAGACCGCCGCTATGTAGCTAATAATAATTATGTCTTTTATACTACGGTCATCGCTGGGGATGATTTATTGAAGAAGTTCCCTGGATAAAGTTTATATAGTGACTGTTGAATGCTAGTTGCTTCAATATCTGTTATCAAATGAAAAATCAATAGTTTGGAGGGGTACAGGGGTGTAGGGGGAGAATTAATTTGGCGTTGCCGAATCAGCGGATGAACAGGAAAATTAGGGGGAGTAAGGGGAGAAAAGAATTTTAGTTTTTCCAAAAAGCCTCAATCATAATTTCAATTCAGCAACGCCATTATTTCTTTATTTAAAAGCATCTCAAATGTGTAAAAACATAATTTTGCGAATGAAGCGTACTCCTTCTCCTGTCGGAGAAGGGTAGCAATTGCAAAGTAAAAATGTTGCGATTGCTTTACTACGTTCCGCTCGCAATGACAACTAATCGTCTCGGTAAATGGCAAAACCCACATTCCGCAGGTGCGATCGTAAATGCTGTATTTTAAAACAATACCTTTGCCAAAAAAGAGTATGAAGAGATAGGACGCTCCGTAGTAGGGTTATTGTCTCTCACAACGACAACTCAAAAACCACTCTTCAGCCCATGCCCGATATCTTATCACTACGGAAGATGCCTGTTACCGCAGATAAACGCTACAACGATGCGGCAATTGAACCAGATAATCCTGACTATGTTAGCAATGAGCGGCCTTTATAGGCGCTTGACTTTCATAGTTTTAACTAGGTTTAGTACAATTTATTTGGTGGGCATTGCCCACCCTAAAGCTTCTAAATTAGCCAGAAATTAAGCTGATTTTAACTGAATAACACCTTTATCAAACACACGTTTATCAGTACCGATCGCATTAACTTCTATTCTATCGGGATAGACTTCATACACTGCAAAACCTAACTTTTCAGCAGAGTACTCTGTCCACTCCGAATGTTTTACGGGACGAGTACCTGCACCACTACCAGTAATTAAATAAGTCGTACCATTAATAGAACGAGTGCGTTCGTAATGGTGTTCGTGACCATTAATATAGACTTGAACGCCATATTTTTGGAATAGAGGAGTAAAAGTTTTAATAAACTCTGGATTACTCCCATAAATACCAGATGCATAAATCGGATGATGGCCAAAGACCACTTTCCAGGGAGCTTTACTGAGACTTAATTCTTTTTCTAACCAAATTAACTGGTTTTTCCAATCAGCATTACTGTTAGTATCTAAAGCAAAAAATTGCACGCGATCGCGTTTAAATGTATAGTAACGTCCCTTCATATTAAAGCCAGCATAGCAAACTTGCGGATCGCCATTGGCAGTACGAATATCGTGATTACCTAGACAAGCTTGAAATTTCACACCTTGCCTGAGCAAAGCTTGATAAGGACGCTCAAAAACTGCATTAATTTTTTCAATTTCACCGTTGTTGTAAATATTATCTCCAGCTAAAACCACTAAATCATAGGGATTTTGCTTGTGATAAAAATTCATCGCTCCAGCCACAGCATACTGTCCCTTGGCTCCAGTCCCTGTATCGGCAACAGATACAAAACGTAACAGCAAGTCTTTTTTAGTTGGGTTGGCGGCGATCGCTGAATCAGTCATACTAGCATCTTGACTATGTTCGCGAGCCAATGCCCAACTGAGAAATCCTGCACTAATGGCGCTGAGGCTACCTAAAAATAAGAATTGACGGCGTTTCAAGTTCATAACTCACTAAATTCAAGTATTTAGAGATTAGGGACTAGTGACTGGGAACTGGGAAAGAGATTATAGTCATAAATTCTCCCAATTCTTAATCACCAGTACCCAATCTAGTCAGTTTAGCCGAAGCAAAGAGCGATGAGATGATACATTAAGGCTGTAAAGACAGCAACAATCATAATTGTGTTACTTGTCTTTGATTCGCTGCTTTTGGTGAAAGTTCCATGTCACAAGACAATCAGAATTCACAACCGCCTTCGTCCCCTGAACCCGAAGCGAATCAACCTCGCCAAAAACCCTCAAAGAAAGTCCAACCCTTTTGGAAGTCTACAATTATCCAACTTCTAAGAGGAACAATTGGGGTTTTAGAAACAACGGTAGAGAAACTGGAAACAGAACCCGCACCTAGTGGTGAGGAAACCCCCAGTTTGTTGCAGCAACTTCAGTCGGGGTGGAGTGGACTGTTAGCTAAAATCCGCTCTTTGTTACCAGCAAATTTGTCGGCCAAGTTTTCGGATACCGCTTTGACAGGAATTATTGCTGGAATTGCTGTAATACTGGTTTGGACAACTACGACTGTGTTTAGTAGTAAGCCTGCTGAAATAGCAACAGTTCCTCCTGTTGAGGAGATTCCTGAACCAACACCAACAGGAACTACTCCACCATCAGCAGCACCAGAACCACTGCCACCAGAGGAAATTACGCCGCCAACAACAGAAGTAACTCCGCCACTTCCGGAACCGGAACCAACGTTAGAAATCACACCAACGCCAACTCCAACGCTAACTCCAACTATAGAATTGACACCAGAACAAACCTTGATTGCGGCCATCGAAAATCAAGTGGCAGAAATTAGCGATCGCTTTGCCTCTGGTCTGATACAGTCAATTCAAGCCAACTTCCGCACCAGCAATCTGATTATCAAAATTAGCGACGATTGGTATACTCTCAAGGAATCTCAACAGGACAAACTAGCAGCTGACATATTACAACGTTCTCAAGAACTAGATTTTACCCATTTAGAAATTATCGACTCTCGAGACAGACTGATTGCTCGTAACCCGGTTGTTGGCACTGAGATAGTAATTTTTAAGCGGCAAACAACCAGTTAAAAATTTAGACTTGAGGTTAACCTCTTAACTCTGTGTTCTCTGTGCCTCTGTGGTTAAATAAATAACTGAAAAGCTACAGAGACAAAGAGACCACACAGAGAAAAAAGAAATTTTACAAGTCACCTTAAAAAGGCTTGTACTGCTAGAAAACAAAGCTATTGGAGTTGTTGAGTGCTTGCGGAGTTACGTTGTCTAACTCAATAAAGTTTCTAAAAAATTTTAAGTATAATTATTTAGCTAGCCTTTTCCTATACATAAACCTTCAATGAGCAGTTTTTTAGCAGCTTTTGGTACGAATAATTGTCAGAGAAGTGTGATTTATAGTTGCGAAATCCAAAAGGTATTGATAAGCTGAAACACCAACATCATAAGCCTTCTGGCGGTTTTTCTGTCGTCACATCCGAAAGCCGACACAATAATTAGGAGTTTTTTTGTCGTGAACGCAGCTGAACAGGCAACCAACCTTGAACTCGCCAACAAGATTGCTACGGTAGTGAACCTATTCAAATTTGAGTTTCCTGATGCCAAATCGGATCTTAAGCCTTGGAAGAATGACCCCGAAACTAGGGAATTGGTAGATCCAGATTCCATAGACATCGGCTTTCACTTTCCTGGTATCAGCAAATCCTGGCGCAGTCGCAGTATATTAATTCAAATCCGGTTTTATCAAGACCCCATCAATAATTTACGCCGTGCAATCGGTATAGAGGTAGCTGGATTTGACCATCGTGGCGAGGCGTGGCGACTTTCAACAGTGGAAAACTGGAGTTTTTTCGGCGAATCTTTGCCTTCTAGTGAAGTTGGAGATAAACTCAAACAGATTTGCCGACAGATTTTAGAGGTATTTAATAAACAGAGTAATTAAAAGTTTTAACAGTTCTGATTCCCTTTTTATTCTGTTTCTTCGTCAACTTCCTCACTCATCAGCGAAGCTTACGAACTTGCTCGCAGCGACTATCTTTAGCGTAAAGCAAACCTAGCCACGAGATAAAATTCACTATCCAATGGTACTGCTTAATTTAACTATTGACTTTAGACTATTCATTCTTGAGTGTTAAATGTCTAAGAATCAACGAGCAAACATCCGTCGCTGCAATTGAGTTTTGCTCGACTAGGTGAGTTTGATGGGTGATAAATAGAGGCCCGTCAGATGGAAAATTGGTAATGTGACCGTGAGAACCACATACTAGTGAAGCATCTAGAGGAATTACATCCATTAGGTAGCGAAAACCGAGTTGTTTCTTCAGCAGTTTGAAAGCAACTTTTAGCTGAGGAATTTTCAATTGCGGATCGAGGAAAAGTTCTACAGGATCGTAACCAGGTTTACGATGGATATCTACAGTTCTGGCAAAATCAGGCGCTTTCGCATCATCAAGCCAATAATAATAGGTAAACCAAGCATCAGGCTGAGCGATCGCAACCAATTCTCCCGATCTAGAATGATTAAGATGGTAGGCTTTCTTTGCCTCTTCATCTAATACCTGGGCTACACCTTCAGTTGCTTCTAGAATAGAGCGAACTTTCGAGATATACGCTGGATCGTTGACATATACATGAGCAATTTGGTGATCGGCAACGGCAAAGGCAATACTAGCACCAAAATCAAGCAGTTCTCGCCCCAACTCCTCGCGCACGGCAATTAAATTATTTGCCCGTAGCACGCGATTCAAATGCACTGCTTTGGAAACTGGGGTAATGCCATACTCTGAAAGAATAATTATCTGAGCGTTACGTGTTTGATAATATGCAATTAAATCGCTACAGACAGCATCAATTTCTTGTAAATCTGCTTGTATTTGTTGTTCATCGCGACCAAATTTTTGCAGACAGTAATCTAAATGAGGTAGGTAAATTAATGATAATGTAGGGCTGTAGCGTTCCTCAATCCATTTGGCTGAATTGGCAATCCATTGGCTAGAAACAATTGAAGTGTTTGGCCCCCAAAAATTGAATAGAGGGAATTGCCCTAAATCAGATTGAATTGGCGATCGCACATCCGCAGGGTAAGTATAAATATCAGGTAGTTTTCTGCCATCTGCCGGGTACATTGGGCGTGGGGTAATGGCATAGTCTACTGAAGAATACATGTTGTACCACCAAAAAAGGTTGGCACAAGTAAAGTTTGGGTCAATGGATTTAGCGATCTCCCAAACTTTTGGCGCTTGTACTAGTTTATTAGACTGTCGCCAAAACTTCACTTCACACTCATCGCGGAAATACCAGCCATTAGCAACAATCCCATGTTCGTCAGGCAATTTTCCAGTTAAATAAGTAGCCTGAATAGAACAAGTTACAGCAGGTAATATTGGTGCGATCGGCAATATTTGCCCTTCAGTAGCCCAAGAAGATAAAAACGGCGTGTTTTTTCCTAGTAAACTGGGCGTTAACCCCACAACATTCAGAACAACCGTTTTCTGCATCAACTTAATCCTCTTCTATACCAATTAAAAAAAAGAAAGCTACATCCAGGTCAAAATCAAAATACCCAGATGAAATCTGACTTTCCTAATTACGAATTAAAAATTACCCTACCTTGCGGGAACGCCTGACGGCGAACGGGTGACGCTCTCTACGAGACGCTGCGCGAACGCAAGCTCGCTAACGCTACGCTAACGGCAGTTACTCCACTTGGGGAGCCACTCCGTTGCGGTGAGCAGTCCGTTGGGCGGCTTCGCCGACTTGAAGGAACTGCGAACCCGAAGGGGGGTTCCCCCCGTTGTAGGCGGAACGCCTTCCCGCAGGGTAGGAAGTGGCGTGAAACCCCAAGACCGTACTGCCTCACGAATTATGAATTAATTTTATTACCCATTCATATTCCCGCTGAATAGATGTCAGCAAATCTATCTTCATTTCTGATGGCAACACATCCCAGGTGTAAGTCTCAATTTCTAGATGTTGGCAAGCATAGTTGGTCTGAAGTAAATGCAACACAGTAGCAATATCATCTTGCGTAGACTGCAAAATTTGATAATCACGAATAAAAATTGGGACATGAAAGTGAGTGCGCCATTCTTCAGCTAAAGATTGCTTTAAGTGTGGTAATGCATTTATTAAATCGGGATAGTGATATAGCGTACCGTCACTGCGACGTTCTATTACTTGGTGAAGATAAGTAGATTCAGCAAAGGGGCGTAAGCGCTCAACTATCAAGCTACGCTTTTCAGCCTCAGCAGGTAATTTGACTTGCATTGCCGCACTGATTTGAATCTTGCCAATCTTGATTCCTACCGATTGTAAACGTGCGAATACAGTCTTGGGTTCTTCATATTCAACTGAAAAATGGCAGGTGTCATAACAAACACGTACATGTTCTAGCAATTTAGTTTCTGCTAATTTTAGTTCAATGTTTAATTTTTCTGATAAGTAATTTCCACCAATCGGCAATAACAAATTTTGAAAAAAATCAATTACTTCCGATGTATTCTCAATTAATCCATCCGGCTCAGGTTCCAAATCAATATGAAGTAACTTGCCTGTCTCTGCGCGAATGCGAATCATTTCCGCTACAACTGATGCTAGGTTAAAACAGCTATTTTTCATAACTGTCTCGCCAGTTACTTGGTCTTCTTTCCACCAAGGTTTATAAGATAATGGCAGTGTAGAAATTCCACCATCCAGCCCTGCTGGTAAAAGAGTTGCTAGAATTTTTATCAAGTTTAATGTATAGTTCAGTCGTTCTTGCGTTGACCAATCTGGTGCATAAACTTGGTCTTTAACTACCTGTCGATGAAATCCTCCATAAGGAAATCCATTTAAGGTAAAAACGTATAAATCTTCTTGAGTTAGCCATGCTTGTAATTGAGCTAAGTTGTCATTTTCTAAAAGTTGTTTTGCCGCTACATCTGATAATCTTAATCCAATTCCAAATGGTGCTTCAGGCGATAAACGTGACTTGAGATTGGGAATATACTTCTCTAAATTGTCAAAAACCTCTAGCCAAGTTTCTCCAGGATGAATATTGGTGCAATAAGTTAAGTGAAAGTTGCTATCTGTTCTAATTTTCATGATTAAATCTCACACAGAGACGCAAAGACGCAGAGAGTTTTTAGAGTTGTTATGGCTAATCTCTTGGTCTGATTTAAGTAACAGCAAATATTTGTGCTAATTTCATTGAAACTGGGAGCAAAATTAGCACTAATAAACCGTAAAATAAACCAGCAAAACCAGCGGCAACTGTTGCATCCAAAATAATTAGAGATAACACACCTACTTTCACAGCAGTACGGATTTTTTCGGGTACTGGTTCGCGTGCAGCCTTAACAAAATTAGGCAGCACTTGGATAGCTAATAAAGTAGCGAATGGTAACGCTGCAATAAGTGTATAGTTTTCTAAAAACCCCAAGCCTAAAACTGCCGTCAGGACTATAGCAATTAAGAGCAGTGCTAGTACTCCTGTAATTTTCTTTCCTCCATGAACTTCTCCCTGACTAATTGCGGTGATAGCAGCAATATAAAAGACAGGAATTAGCGCTAAATACCAACGTTCTCCTACTACTGCTGGTACGGCACTTACACCCAATAGTAAATTACTGCCACGACATAAACCCATATTCAGCGGGCCAAAAAAAGGATGATGCTTGGCGATCGCATCATAAAATAGAGCTGCAAAAGTGATAAAAATAGCTATGATGCCGCTCAGCCAAGAGACTTGAAAAGCCGCCACAATACCAATGACAAACAATATACTTCCCAATAAAGTAGCATTCTGACGAGACACGCGATCGCTGGGAATTGGTCTAGCTGGTCGCTCTTTGCTATCTAATTCAGCATCGAAAACATCATTAAAAACTATACCGCCACCGTATAAACCAGTTGTAGCTAATAACAACCAGCCTAAAGGAATTAAATTGGCAAAACTTGCTTGTCCATTGATTAATTTATTCAAAATAATCGCAGCACCAGAGGCAGCAAAACCAACAAGAATATCCGCCCAGGCAGTAACAATATTAGCGGGACGCATCAATTCCAGATAACCCCGCCAGCGTTGAAAATTTAAGCTTGCAACATTCACTTGTCTGTCTCCTTGTGTAGTAATTGTTCAACAGAAAGTGCAGATTTAGGGCAGCTATTACAGATGAATCTCTAGCTAATTTTCTATTCAATCAACACATAATCTGAAATAGACTTAATCCCTGGTTCCTGTCCCCGCAAGACAGAATTGCCATTGAACAACTGACGCTGATCGACAGATTCGGGATTGAGCCAGTCTGATGCTTGCATCTGCCCAGTTTGACTGTAAGCTGCTAAAGCATTTTCGTAACAAACTGCTCTGACATGTTCTTCAAGAATGCCCCTATCTAACATCAACTGAGCAGTTTTCGGAACCGCTAAAGGATCGCTGATACCCCAATCAGCACTGCTATCTACAATGATGCGATTGCATCCATATTGCCGGACAATCTCCACCATCCTGGCATTGCCCATCTTCGTCTGTGGGTAAATTGTAAAAGCCGCCCAAAAACCCCGTTTTAGTACTTCCTCAACGGTTTCTTCGTTGTTGTGGTCAATAATTACTTGTGAGGGATCTAAGCCATATTCGATGCACCGATCCATGCTGCGGCTAGCACCCGCCTTCTTATTGCGATGGGGAGTATGAATCAGCACCAGCATATCCAGTTCTTTGGCTAATGCTAATTGTTGACAAAAGTATTTATCTTCTGCTTCTGTCATATCGTCATAGCCAATTTCGCCAATAGCCACAACTCCTTCTTTACAAGCATAAAGCGGTAGCAGTTCCATAACTTCTGCTGCTAACGCTTCGTTGTTAGCTTCTTTCGGGTTCAAGCCGATTGTGCAGTAGTGTTGAATGCCGAACTGTTTAGCACGAAACCGTTCCCAGCCTACAAGACTGCTGAAGTAGTCTTTGAATGTGCCAGCGCTGGTTCGAGGTTGTCCTAGCCAGAAGGCTGGTTCAATGACGGCGACAATGCCATATTCCCGCATTACTAAGTAATCGTAGGTAGTACGGGAACACATGTGAATATGAGGATCGATGAACATGATGCTATTGCTCTAGCTTTATCAAGGATAAAATTCATTTGCAGACTGATAAGCGATCGCGACTTAAGCTACTCCAACTCAAATCACCTCGTTGAATAGATGAGCGCAAATCTGGGTAACGGGAGAGTAATGCTTGCGCTTCAGGTAAAGGAGATTGAGCACAAGCTAATGCTGCTGCTTCTTGCTCGGCTACACTCCCATTGGCTAGCACTTTTTCTAGATCTGCAATGATTGCAGTGTCGGCAAATCGTCCCACAGGTCGCCAAAGTTCTGGCGTAACTGGGCGTTTGGCTGCCCAACGTTCATGAGCATAGTCTGTCAACATCCTCGCCAATTCGGGGTTGGTACGACCATCCAGATCCCAAATTAGATGTAATGGACTGCCTACAAACAAAGCCTTCAGTACCATCTGATTCCAAGCGTTATTGTCTAAATAATTCGCCGGATAAGGATTTCGTAGTGCTATAGCTTGGAAAACACTAGTCATATTGCTGCGAATACCCTCAGTCGCACGTTGGCGATGTAACTCTGGATATGGCAGTAGGGGCAAACTTTGATAGAGGACAACTAACTCCTCCATATCGGCAGTAGTGAAGATTTTATCGAGCGATCGCACATACTCTTCAGGTTCATCGTGGGGCAAAGCTAGTAGTAAGAGCGTGCGACCTGCTCGATCTACACTCCAATGACCAGGAAACCAACCAGGAAGTAGAGCCTGTGCTGCTTCCAAATCCTCAGATGTTAACTGCAAATTCTCCTTACCTAGATAACGCGGCACAGCACTGAAAGCAGTAAAAAACACTCGTTCAGCAGCACCGTTAGCAATCTGCGCCTGTTTTTGTTCTAGCCAAGTAAGACCTTGATTTGAAGCAGATTTTAATAGCCATTGATGCAGTAACTCGTTTACCCTACTCATGATTAATTCAGGAGAAGTTTACCAGCTTTTTTCTATGACAAACAAGTATAAAACTTGCCACTAAGATGGATACTTTATTATTAAATGGAATATAAAATATCTTACTAAAGTAGTAATTTTACTGAATCTATAAAAATATCCCTGCTTTAAATAAGATACTGTAAAGTTTTAATTTAAAGTCTATAAAACCTAAACTTACGTGAATAAAAAAAATCAGACTTTATGCAACAATAATATCCATTGCCCGTCTCAAAGACAAAATATAGGCATCAAAAAAATTGACAATTAATGTTAGTTTTTGACTTTCTCCGGGTAGATAAAGGCATTTTAACACATAACTTATTGGCTTAAGCGGTTTGATGAATTACTTCAGGCTGCAATTACTCGCATGGATTTATATTTCTCAATTTGTTGCCAATATTAATTGAAGCGATACATCTATTTACAGTTATTTAAAAACTACTGCTATGAAAACGTCCCTTAAACAAAATATTGCTATTAATTTGCAACCACTGAACCAATGTGTGCGCGTGACCTTCAATTATGATGTTCACTTCACAAGAGGCCTATTTAAGTTAGATAATCCTTTACTGGCGCAAGCGATCGCCGCAGATGGACAGTCAACTCCGAAACCAGTGGTAACAGTAATAGATGGAGGAGTGATACAGTACCAAGATGAGTTGTTAGAAAAATTATCAGTATATGCTCAGCATTATAGAGATGTACTCACCTTAAGCGGGGAGCCAATAATCGTTCCAGGTGGAGAAACAGTCAAAAACGATTCTAGATTTCTCGAGCAAATTCATCAGAGTATTAATGTAGGTGGATTGTGTCGCCACTCCTACGTTTTAGCGATTGGAGGTGGAGCTGTGCTGGACATGGCAGGATACGCAGCGACAACTGCTCACCGCGGAATTAGGCTGCTGCGAGTACCGACTACAGTGTTAGCGCAAAACGATTCTGGTGTAGGGGTAAAGAATGGAATCAATGCCTTTGGCAAGAAAAACTTTCTCGGCACATTCATGCCACCTTATGCTGTATTAAATGACTTTGATTTTCTAACGACTCTTGATAATCGAGATTGGCGAGCGGGCATTGCGGAAGCGGTGAAGGTAGCACTGATTAAAGATGCGGATTTCTTTGATTTTATTATGACTTATGCCGATAAATTGGCTAATCGAGACATGCAGACCATGGAAAGGCTGATTTATCGGTGTTCCCAGTTACATTTAGAGCATATTGCCAGTAGCGGCGACCCCTTTGAAATGGGTTCATCGCGTCCTTTAGATTTTGGACATTGGGCTGCTCACAAACTCGAACATTTAACGAATTACAATCTACGTCACGGTGAAGCGGTAGCCATTGGCATTGCCTTGGATAGCACTTATTCATATTTAACAGGGTTACTCTTGCGATCGCAGTGGCAACAGATTCTAAGTACGCTCAAGACATTAGGATTTGCATTGTACGTACCGACACTTACCGAACAATTAGATCGACCAGACCATCCCCATTGCTTATTTAGGGGGCTTACCGAGTTCCGCGAACACCTAGGAGGACAATTGACAATCACCCTTCTACAAGGAATTGGGCAAGGAATAGAAGTTCACGAGGTGGATTTGTCTTTGTACAAGGATGCTATTTTGATGTTGAAAAATTGGGAAGTTTCCTGAGTGCTGAGACTGAGACGCGATTCATCGCGTCTGTACAAGAGTGATGAGTGAGTTATCTCCCTTGCTCCTCTGCCCCTCTGCTCCCTTGCTTTTCCTATCCGTCGGCCATCAGTCATCAGCTATTTTCCATTCATCAATATTCCAGAAAACTGACCCTAAACTAGAATATTTGATTGGCTCGACGCGATCGCGCACCGCCTGAAATGAGATAGGATTCACTAGGCAAAACACAGGCAACTGTTCGGCGACAATTTGCTGTAATCTGCCATAAATCGCTTTGCGCTTGTTCTCATCTAGTTCTTTGACTCCAGCGCTGAAAAGACTGTCAATCTCCTTCTCCCAATCAGAAACTACCCATCCTTTGAGTGGCGGTTCTCCTGCTTGAGTCCCTTGGTTGAATTGATGAAACGAGCCTTGACTAGTCCAAAACAACGATAGAAGGTTAGGTTCCACATCTGCACCAGGAACGCCAAACGCACCTACATAACAATCCCAATCTCGTCGGGAAAGCAACTTTCGCAGTACCACATTAAAGTTGACTACCTGCATATTTGCTTTAATCCCAATCTGGCTTAAATCTTGTTGGATTTGTACAGCTGCATCTATCCGAGACTGATCCTCTGATTTCACCACGAGGTTGAATTGTACTCGGTTGCCATCCTTATCTAATAATTCTTTTTGAGAATTGTACTTGAAACCAGCCGCCAGCAACATTTGCTTTGCCTTCTGGGGATTGTAATCGTAAACCTTTAACCCTGCTGCTGGTGACAGGTAATAAGAACTTTGCACCGCTATGGGCGAATGTTGTACTTCACCTAATCCTTGATAGATATTGGTTTTCATCCGTTCGCGGTTGATAGCATAGGCGACTGCTTGCCTAAAAGCCAAATTATTAAACCACCGAGACTTAATTGGGTCTACAAAAGGCTGTCCTTTGGCATTGCGAGCTTGATTGAGATTAAAACCAACAAACGCAAAACCACCATTGAGTCCGCCGTTATAAATAGTATATTTTCCTCGTTTTTCCTCTTTCTTCAGTAACCCAAATACCGATGGTGTTACATTTAGACTATCCAGTTCACCAGAGCGAAATCTTAGCAACTGGTTATCAGTTGATGAAATAATTTGCCAGACAATACGTTCAATATATGGCTGAGGATTTCCCTGAGCATCTTGCCGCCAGTAATAAGGGTTGCGTCGTAAGATAACTCGCTCAGCTGGAGTATAGCTTTCTATCTGGTAGGGACCATTGCTAATAATTTTTTGCGGAGGGGTGTTAGTTCCCCAAGTTGATAGAAATTGAGGATTGCCATTAGCATCATTGGTTTGCACGGAAGAGCGCAATACATGAGCTGGGAGAATTGCCAATCTTTCTGTGTTTCTCAAAAAAGGGGCAAAAGGTTCCGGTAAGGTAAACTCAATTCGCCGATCGTCGAGTTTCTGCACCGTTGGAAAAGCTTCTTTGTTGCCAATACGCAGAAAATCTCTCCAGACAGTGGGAATTTTTTTGTTTAGGTAAATATCTCGATAAGTAAAGACGACATCATCTGCTGTCAGGGGTTCACCATCTGACCACTTCAGCGCTGTTTTGAGTATAAAAGTAATTCGCTGGCGATCGCTAGAAATTGACCAAGATTCTGCCAGTCCTGGCTCTAACTTATTAGTAAGGGCGTTCTCATCAAGCAATCCCTTATAAATAAAGGGAAAAATACTATAAGGAGAGTCATTAATAGCATAGTTAAAGCTACTTGGGTCGCTCAGAGAAACTAAAACTACTTGAGATCCTTGAGCCGCTTTGGTTTTAAATTTGCTAGGGTGACAACCTGCTAGTAGCAAACCACAAAACAGTGCCAAGACAAACGCTAACTTTAGAGATCGAAAAGCGGCAATCATCATTTAATACAATTCGGGGGGAAGCTATACAAAACGGAAATAGTCTCCCTCAAGGCTTAGATTGGTAACTCCTTGTACAACTGCAACCAAATCTTGTCTAACTGGATCGTTAAAAGGTTGATAGTTAACATATATTGCTATTCCTTGTACTAATCCCACAGGAGAGGAGCCTAGAATGTATTGATCTCGAAATTCTATCCCATATGCCTGTGATAGTTGGATAACATCCTCGTTGCTGTTAAAGTCAGTAATGATTGCGTAATTATTGATAGGGTCTTCTACAGAGCTATATGGAACATAAAAACTGTCATATTCATTTCCTAGAATAAATCGATCTGCCCCTGCACCGCCTGTCAATGTGTCAACCTCATAATCCGAGGTCAAAGACACACCACCACTCAGCACATCATTACCAGCACCACCATCCAGAACATCACTTCCATAATCTCCTACTAAGGAGTCGTCACCAGAGCCACCAATTAAAGTATCCTCACGAACCCCCGCAAATATACTACTCTCGTCGCCAAACAATGTGTCGTTGCCTGTACCACCATCTAAAAAATCATCTTTGGCACTGCCTTGTAGTAAATCATCACCAGTGCCACCATACAGGAAGTTATTTCCTCCAGTAGGATATCTACCTAGCAGCACACCACCATAGAGACTGTCGTTACCAGAGCCACCATAGAGATAATCGTCTCCTTCACCACCGTCTAAAAAATCATCTCCTGAGCCGCCATCTAATGTGTCATTTCCAGTAAAATTATCAAATCCAGGAATCTCGTCTAACCAAATTGAATCCCCACGTAAGGTATCGTTTCCTGCGCCGCCTACTAGTAGATCATTAGTGCCGAGATACTGACCGTATGTATCATAGCCAAAATCCCACAATACTTGGCTAAAACCCTCATAACCGTCATAACCACCCAATAAAACATCATCCCCAGCACCGCCAATTAAGGTATCAGCTCCTGCACCGCCTTCCAAAGAATCATTACCAAACCCACCTCGTAGAACATCATCTGCATTATTGTAGGCTCTTGAGAGAGCTTCAAATTTCTGTATAACGTAGGTTTCGTCAAGATTGGACTTACTTGTAAATTCGATAAAGGGATCGATATACTCATCGCCGATTAAGGTATCGTTGCCTTTACCACCATCAAGCCAGTCTTTACCTTCACCACCATTGAGCTCGTCGTTTCCGGCTTTGCCCAATAACACGTCATTTCCAGCTAAACCGGTAAGTGTGTCATTGTCATTGGTTCCAGTCAAAGTGTCGTTGAATAAAGTACCAATTTTCATTGCCATGACCTTTACTTTCCTTGCTATTGAACATTTTTGGTCTGGGAATACGTTTTCCTAGCGAAACGATGCGTTGGCTACAAATCTTACTGGATGCAGACTCAAGAGATAACGTATTGGAAACCGCTGATATCAAGCCTTTATCTACGCTTCCTAATTACGAATTGGTGCAGTTGCCATCAGTACAGAATGCCGATTGATAAGTACTATAACGCTTACCAAAGAGAGTGTAGCGGTTGTCACGGATTTGTTCGTAAAAGCGATCGCCTACCCACTTCATCCCTGGTAATGTCCGATAAGCGTCTACAAATATACTGCCAACTGGTAATAACCGCCCAATTTCTTCAGCCGCGTCACTGCCTTGCCAACGTCTTTGAGGTGCATTGGCATCAATTAAGATCATCCCCTGTTCGCAATCTTGAGATGTAATACCAAATTGGGCAAGTGTCTGCTCGTCTTGCATTGGAGCATAGCGAAATAGCTTTCCCTGGTCTAGATTTTCCAGCAATTGCACCAGAGTCACGCAGAGATTGCAATTTCCGTCGTAGATAACGTAGTAATTCATCAAAATATTGATTCTTTTGTAATAATAGTCTAGGGTGTTTTAGTACTAAGTATAGCGTTACACCTAAAACTGCTTCTTGGTTTGAGAGTGCTGAGTGCTGAGTTAAAAGTTAGAAATTAGAAGTTTTATCTCTCCTCTGCCCCTCTGCTCCCTGCCTTCCTTCAATGGGGTGAGAACGATGCTAGAAGAGAAAATCTTAAGTGTTGATTTTGCTCAAAAAGATGCTTCTTTAGAAATTCTGCCGCGATCGCCCCTAAATTCCAGTTATCATGCCCAGTGGGATGGAGTTCGTTTGGAACATCATCGACAACCTGCCTACGAAACTCCCGAACATAGCTTTCAACAGCATGTTATTACTATTTGCCTAGAGCGTAACGGCACTAAGGCAGAGCGGGTGTTCAACGGACGGCTTCAGCACGAACAAATAGCTCATGGGGATGTGGCGATTATTCCGGCAAACACGCAGCACATATCACGCTGGCAGTCGGAAGCGGAGTTTCTCGTCCTCAGCCTAGAACAAGCTTTTTTCACTCGTGCTGCTTTAGAGTCTATAGATTTTCAAAGCGTTGAGATTGCACCACATTTTGCCGCACCCAATCCTCTGATTCAGCAGGTCGGGCTGGCACTCAAGTCAGAGTTAGAATCAGATAGCATGGGTAGTCGTATTTACATTGAATCTCTCACAACTACGCTCTGCATTCACCTGCTGAAACACTATTCTGTATCCAGTGAAAAAATTTTCCCCTACTCTAGAGATAAAGGTCTTTCCCGACTGAAGTTGCGACAAGTAATCTCATACATTCATGAAAACTTAGAAAAAGATTTGTCTTTAGGTGAAATTTCTGAGAAGGTGGGAATTAGTATGTATCATTTCTCGCGGCTGTTCAAACAGTCAACGGGTTTTACTCCTCATCAATATGTAATGAATAGCAGAATTGAGCGAGCAAAAAATTTATTGACTCGAACTGAAAAAACCATCGAGCAAATATCTGAACAAGTGGGTTTCCAAAGTCAAAGTCACTTCACAAATGTCTTTCGCAAACTTATTGGTGCCACACCGAAAGTCTATAGAGAAAAAATAAAATAAACGATGTAGACACCTGAATATGACTTGCCGCAGGCTAGGATGAAGTATGATTTTATAACTTATGAATGGGTTGGGTATAAAATTTAAAAAATCTTTTTTCTTTTTCACCCACAATTTTACTCAGCATGTACACTAGTATTTCAGAGGATGTTTAATAAGTATAAAAAATTTTATACTTATTAGATATTCTTTCATTTCACACTTCATCTTGAAATGAATTATGAGATACAAACTCTTGGGTAAAAGCGGGTTACGAGTCTCAGAAGTTTGCTTGGGCACTATGACCTTTGGTGAAGACTGGGGTTGGGGAGCATCTGTTGATGAAAGCCGGAAAATCTTTGATACTTTTGTGGAAGCAGAAGGCAATTTTATTGATACTGCCAATGGTTATACTGATGGCAGTAGTGAAAAAATTGTTGGTGAATTTATTGCCCAAGACCGGGAACGCTTTGTAGTTGCTACTAAGTATTCTTTTCCCTTGCGGATGAATGAGAGTAAGGGCGACCCTAATGCTAGTGGGAACCATCGCAAGAATTTGATTCAGTCGCTAGAAGGCAGCTTGAAACGACTGAATACCGATTACATAGATTTATTTTGGTTGCACGCTTGGGACTTCACAACGCCAGTGGAGGAAGTTATGCGATCGCTTGATGATGTGGTTCGTCAAGGTAAAGTACTCTACATCGGCATTTCTGATGCACCTGCTTGGATTATTGCCCAAGCAAACACAATCGCCCAATATCAAGGATGGACGCAGTTTGTCGCCCTGCAAATTGAGTATAATTTGATTCAGCGAACACCAGAACGGGATCTGCTACCAATGGCAAAAGCCTTAGATTTAGCGGTAACACCGTGGTCGCCTCTGGCTGGTGGCGTGCTGACAGGTAAGTATAACAAGCCACTGGAAGCAGGGGAAGAACAGGGACGAATGGCAAACTTTCCCGCAGGAAGTATTTCAGAACGAAGTTTAGCGATCGCTGAGGTTGTCGGTCAAGTTGCCTCTGAAACCGGACGTACAGCCTCACAGATAGCTTTGGCTTGGCTACACGCTCAAAATGGCGTAATTATCCCGATTATTGGCGCACGGAAGCTGACGCAGTTTCAAGATAACTTAGCTAGCCTAGATGTCACTTTATCACCAGAACATCTGCAACGGCTTAATGAAGTCAGTCAAATTGAACTGGGTTTCCCTCATGATTTCTTGCAGAGTGAGATCATTCGCGATCGCCTTTTTGGTGGCACATATAGCACCATAGACAATCATCGCGCCTGAGCGAGCAAATTCAAAATTTCTTTAGCATGAAAAAGATAATAGTTCAATAACCCGTTAATTCCATCTATCTAGAGAGAGTTCCAAAAACTTAACTACTATCTGTAGACTGTTTGTGTCGATCCAAAACGGTAGAATCATGAGCGATAACACACTTGCATCACGTCTTTACCCTACCCGTATTGACATTCCCGCTCAAGCGCGAGTGCAAATCGTGGTACTTCTTAATCAAACCTTGGCAGCTACTTTGGATTTGAAAACCCAAACAAAGCAAGCTCATTGGAACGTGAAAGGAACTGATTTCTTTCAGTTGCACGAATTGTTTGATGAAATTGCTGGTGAATTAGAAGAGTACGTCGATATGGTTGCCGAACGCGTTACCGCTTTGGGTGGATACGCTGTAGGTACAGCCCGCGCCGCAGCTAGCAATTCCATCCTGCCAGAATATCCTTTTGATATTTTGGATGGTAAAGAGCATGTAACAGCTTTGGCAGATCGCTTTGCACCCTATGCCAAACACCTCAGAGAAGCGATCGACAAAACCGATGAATTAGGCGATCTTGATACCGCTGACCTTTATACTGAAATTTCTCGCACCATTGACAAACGACTCTGGTTCTTAGAAGCTCATCTGCAAGTAGCAGAAGTCAAGGGAGAGAATGGTGCAGCAGGTGCTACTAAAACTCAAAAGACAGCTGCTGTAAGATAAGCACTTTTGGGCAATACACACTTCTCAAACCTATTAGTATCTTTTTAGTAAGTACGCCACTTTTAAGTGCGTACTTTTCATTTTATATGTATATACTTTACTATTTAAATAGTTGAAGACAAGGGCTAAAAAATTAAAAAAGCTTTTGATTTTGAAGTAGCAAAGCAAAAAAGCCTAGTCAGATAAAAAAGGTCATTGAAGTGATTTATTCAAAAAAGTCTGTCCTGTTATCCAAGACATGAAATAAGTTACACTCAGCAATTGTTAATTACTGCTGAAGGCCTTTTAACAGGCGATGTCTGATAAGAAACTGCCATATTTTGTTTTTTAGTTGCCAACAAAAAGACTTGAGAGTTAGCGAGGTAAACTTATGTCTCAAAATACGATTAACTACCTAATTCATGATAGAAATGCTCGCGGTCATGCTCAGATGGGCTGGCTCGATAGTTACCACACATTTTCCTTTGGTAGTTTTTACGATCCTAACCGCATGGGATTTCGCTCGCTGCGGGTAATCAACGACGATCGCATCGCCCCAGGTGCTGGATTTCCTACCCATGGTCATCGCGACATGGAAATTCTTACCTATGTCTTAGAGGGTGCAGTAGAGCATAAAGATAGCTTGGGTACAGGGTCAGTGATTCGTCCTGGTGACGCACAGATTATGAGTGCTGGTACTGGCATTGCCCACAGCGAATTTAATCCCTCACCAACTGAAGCCCTCCACTTGCTGCAAATCTGGATTTTACCTGACGAACAAGGCTTGACACCCAGATACGAACAGAAAGCTTTTCCCTTAGAAGAAAAGCGTGGCAAACTATGTTTAATTGCTGCCAAAGATGGGCGCGATGGTGCTGTGACAATTCACCAAGATGTTGATTTATACACTTCTGTTTTAGAAGATGGTGATGTTGTTAATTACCACGTTAAGCCTAATCGTTATGCCTGGTTACAAATAGCTCAAGGTATTGCAACCTTGAATGGTGAAGAACTTAGAGCAGGCGATGGCGTGCAAATCAGTGGTGAAGAACAACTGGAAATTAGCACCAACATCGGCGCAGAAATCTTGCTGTTTGACCTAGGTTAATCCTTGCCTGTGAGAGCATGTTTGTTAAGTACTGAATGATGGGCTAACTACCCTCACTCCTTCTATTCCCTTTTCCCAGTTTTGGGAGAAGGGAAATAAAATATATCTGTAAAGACAATCCAAACTGGTCATGTCACGAAAGGAAGAAAAAAATCGTCGCATGGAAATTCGGCGGGATATTGGAAATCGTCAAATCACAACAGATTCACCAATTACAACGTATTATTCCTACCCATATCTAGTTGCTCACGCCTGCTTTAGTTGTCAGAAAAGTTTCAAGTTAACTTACCAAAAAGATTGCGAGAAAGAACGCATTTGTCCAGAATGCGGTAAGGCAGTTTATTTAATGGAACGTGCGTTTAAAACCCCAAAGCGCAGTGATGATGAGCAGTGGAAGAAAGTGCAGAAGCTGTATGCACTAGGATTTCGATTTCAGAGCTATGGTAGAGATTATGAGCCACTTCCAGAACGTCTACAAGAGGTAGATACGTTTGTTGAAAGCTATCCCGAACACGAACTGCGAGTGGCAAAACCAGACAGCTCACTGCTGCCAAGCAAGCAGTGATAAAGCTATTAGCCTTGGATTTCATTCCAAGGCGGGTAGATTATTTTACTTTTTCAAAACTACTTGAAAGGAATTTAAATACCCCGTAATAGTTTTTGCTAAAGTCTTTTGCTGCTTTTTAGTAGTTATTGCCATTACTTGATATAGTCGCCCTTCGGCAACATACATGCGGCTTTTAGTGATTTTACCCCCAGCATTAATGTACTCAATTTCTTTGCCAGGATGACCATTTAAACTACGAATGCTTCGCTGACGAATTAAATTACTTTTCGTAGTCTTTAAAGCCATATCCCGTGCATCGTTTAGTATTGCTTGGGGGTTAGTTATTTCACCGTAACTGTATGGAAAGTCATTATAAGCAACTATATATGCAACTTCCTGCTTTAGTGGTTGAACGATGAATGTTTCTAAGTTAATTTCCCCCATGTAGGTTTTTTGAGCTTGAGTATTTCTATTGGGCGTTCCTGGCATCAAAATAGTAAAACGCCCGTCTGGGGCAGTGAATAACTTCCATTTGGGCTGTGCGGGTTTAGCAGTGGTTGGTTTCTGCTGAGAAACTGGTTGTTTGGGTTGACGCGCTTCAACTATGACAGAACCCCCACAAATTAAAGCGGTGGCGATGAATGGCAACAGACGTATGATTGTCATATTTTTTGCCTTTTAAGATGCAACTATTACTGATGATGCTAGTTGTTATAACCTAGCAGCACATAAAGCAGCACCTATTAGCCCCACTTGGGGATTGAGAATTATATACACGGGTATCTCTTCTAGGAGAGGACGCATCCTGCCTTTTTGGGTGAAGCTTAACAGGAAACTGCTGTTTTGGATTAAGGGCAGTATTTTGGGGGCAATGCCTCCAGCAATGTATAAGCCACCGTAAGGTAAGAGTTTTAGGGCCAGATTGCCAGCTTCTGCACCGTAAGCGTCTATAAATAATTGCAAGGTTTGTTCTGAAAGGCGATCGCTTCCTTGCAGTGCAGCTTTACCAATAGCCGCACCCGGATCGACACTTTTCTCCGGCTTTCCGGCTTCTTGTTCCCAGCTTCTGATAATTTGGGCGATTTCTGGTGATTCTGTGGCTAGTTTGCGATCGCGCAAAAATTGATAAATTGCCACAATTCCCAGCCCAGAAACTACTCGTTCTACTGAAATACGCTGGATATCATGTTTATCTAGCAGGTATCTTAATAGCTGAAACTCTAACTCGTTACGGGGGGCAAAGTCGGCGTGTCCGCCTTCTGAAGGAAAGACTTGATAACGATCTCCCTGCTTAATTAAAAATCCCTGTCCTAAGCCAGTACCAGCACCAATAATAGCAATGGGCGCTTCCGGTTTAAGTTTACCAGCTTGCAAAGTCAGCAAATCTTGTGGTTGTAAACCGAAAATGCCATAGCCCACAGCAGCAAAGTCATTGATTAGAGATATAGATGCAATGCCCAATTCTTGTTGGAGGCGTTCGGTATCCAGGAACCATACCAAATTAGTCAGCTTGGCAGTATTGTTCACTACTGGCCCAGCGATCGCAAAACAAGCTTTTTGGGGAGTTAGTGTGTTAGCTTTAACCAAAAACTGCTGCACCATCGGTACTAAATCGAGAAAATCTCCACTGTGGTAACTTTCCTCAAAAATAGTATGTAACTCTGACGAGTCTAATGTTTCAACCAATCGCAAAATAGTTTTCGTGCCGCCGATATCTCCTGCTAGTAACAAAGTCATAAAACTTATCGCTAATTTAGTGATTTTTGGAGAATGTACTGAGGCTAGCGGAAGTCATTTAAGCAAATCGAATTACTTCCTCAACCTGGGTTAAATGGGAAGTATCTCCTTTTAGTTCTAGTAACCATTCTGGCCCTTGAAGTACCACTTTTACTAGAGAACACAGGGAAGCCTTGACTTCAGTTTTCGCAATTTCACCTACAAGCCCTATTGTCCCACCCACCACGGATACACCGTGTCCTACCAAAAGGATATTTTCTGGGAAGAATTCAGCAGCTAGGCATCTAGCTGTTTGCCCGGAACGTTCCCATACTTTTTCGCGAGTTTCGGGATATTTGGCGGCAATGCGTGGTGTATAGCTGATGTCAATTCTAGAAAATAATTCTGCTAAGGCTGGAATTGAAAGTCTTTCTGGTTCTTCTGTCATCCACGCTGGATTTAGCCATTCACTCAAGCCTGTTTCGAGTTTAATGGGCAAATCTACCACTTGGGCGACTGCGTTTGCTGTTTGCACAGTTCGCAAGAAGGGGGAAGCAAAAATGTGAGCAATCTTTTCTCGTTTCAAGCGTTTGGCTAACTGCTGTGCCTGAGTTATTCCATCATCAGACAGCGGTGGATCGTAGCGTCGTTCTGCGGTAAGAAACCAATCGGGGTTGACAAAGTCGAGGCGGTTGGCATGTCTTGCGATCCAGACTATTTGACTCATAAGTTTAAATATTCAGGCGAACAGAATTCGCATTTACACAAAGATAGACACCCAAAAAAGAGGGCTGCAAATATAATATGACAATTTCTGTAATACTTTATAATAATTTAACCTATTTGGAAAATTTATTGGGTTTTCCTCGAAGCCTGTTTAGCTAAAGACTTAAATCTGATGTGAAATAGCTTGTTTAGGCATTACAAATTCTCATAAATTTATATCTTCAACCATTCAAATAGTTGCCCTACACTTAATTGCAGACCGCTAACTAAATTGGGAACTGGTAATATTTCTTGTTCTTCTTCTAAAAGTTATGGTTGCTGCTTTGGTGGATAAACTAAAACAGAACGCTCATCTGGATCGATTAACCAACCTAAACGGCTACCCTGGTTTAAGCAATGCAAAATATTTCCAGTTACTTTAGTTTGGTTTTGATCGGGTGAGAGAATTTCAATTGTCCAGTCTGGGTGAGTTTTAAAGATATTTGCCACCTCTCCACGTTCATCTAGGGGAATTCGCTCCCAAGCAAATACAGCAACATCGGGTACAATCGAACGTCCACCAAAGGTACACCGCAATTCTGGAAAGGCAATAGCCACTCTTTGAGGCTTAGTTATAGCATTTATACTACTGACTAACTCACCCTGAAGTATGCTGTGTTTTCCTTGAGGCATTGGTTTTTGAATAATTTCACCGTTGATATATTCACTTGCTGGCTTGGTTTCTGGTAGTTTTAAAAACTCTTCTAAACTTATGGGTTTAGTTGGTGAATTTACCATATATTTGCACCTCTTAAGTCTTATTTTAACTAATTATCCCAAATAGGCTTTTTTAACTCGCTCATCACTAATTAATTCTGATGCTGCACCTGTTAAAGTGATAGAACCAGCTTCTAAAACATATCCGCGATCGGCAATTTGTAGGGCAAGGTTAGCATTTTGTTCAACTAGTAGAATAGTAACGCCTGTTGCACGGAGATTTTCAATAATGGAGAAGATTTCCCGAACGATCGCAGGTGCTAAACCCAAGCTAGGCTCATCTAAAAGTAACAGTTGTGGTCTACTCATTAAAGCCCGAGCGATCGCTAACATTTGCTGTTCGCCACCGCTGAGGGTTCCTGCTAGTTGATTCCGTCTTTGTGCCAAACGAGGAAATTGTTCAAATTGACGTTGAATATCTGCTTTAATCTCTGCTTGGTTGGAGCGAATATAAGCACCTAATAGTAAGTTATCAAAAACTGTTTGCTTTGCTAATACTCTTCGTCCTTCTGGACAATGGGCAATACCAAGTTTGACAACTTCGTGTACTTGACGACGGGTAATATTACGTCCGCTATAAATAATTTCACCACTTTTAGGATTAACTATTTTAGAGATAGCGCGGAGTGTAGTAGTTTTACCTGCACCATTAGCACCAATTAAAGTAACTACTTCACCTTTTTGAATAGTTAAATTAATTTTTTTCAGAGCTTGAATGCCACCATAATTAACATCAAGGTTTTGAATTTCTAAGATTGTAAAATTTGGTTGTTCATGAGCGTTCATTGGCTATTCACATCTAGATATATTGAATTGTGAGACAAAGCTTAATATACATCAATATAAAGTCCCAAATCAGTGCGATCGCATTGTGACAAGATAAGATAATGCCAACACTAGAAGAGGCGATTGAGTAATTCTTCACGCTCTAAATCAAAGTGATTAGCGATATCTCGAAGAATAGCATTGAGAGTTCCTACCTTGATTGGATCGCGAGCAGGAATTGTGAGGTGATGTTCTCCATTTTCTTGAGTTGTCAGACGAACGTGGCTACCAGTCTGGCGAGTTGTTTCGTAACCCAGTTGAGCAAGTGCTTTAATGAGGTCTTCACAAGATAAATTTCTGGGCAGTTTCACAAGGCAATTACTTCATCTCTAACTATGTGCAAGCGGATAAGTTTGGGACGACTCTGCTTATCGAGATAATGACATTGAACTGAATCTCTTACCATTTCTCGCAACGTTTTCAAGTCATCCGCTTGTGTGAAAATAGACTCACCAAGCGCTCTTGCAGTGTAGCCACCGTCTGGGTCTTCTTCAACCAAAAAAATAATTTCACTCATACGCTACTAATAAAATATATTCTCATCTTAGTTATTATTCATTGCCTAAATAAGCTTCAATTACAGCCGGATTATTTCTGACAACAGCTGGTTCACCCAAGGCAATTAATTGACCAAAATCTAAAACAGCAATGCGATCGCATAATCCCATTACCAATGGTACATGATGCTCAATCAGGATGATAGTCAAGTTGAAGCGATCGCGAAGATTGCGAATAAATGTACTGAGTTGTTGTTTTTCGTTGGGATTCATACCGGCAGCAGGTTCATCGAGAAGTAAGATTTGCGGTTCTAAAGCTAAGGCGCGGGCAATTTCCAAACGACGTTGATCGCCGTAAGAGAAGTTTTTTGCTTTTTCTTCTATGCGTTCTCTTAAACCCATCAAATCCAATAATTCTAAAGCTTTACGTCTATTTTTGTATTCTTCTTTCAGAGCTGGTGGTAATCCCAAAACTCCTGTTATTATGCTACTTTTATTGTGCAAATGTCGCCCAATTATGACATTTTCTAATGCCGATAATTCACCAAACAGGCGAATATTTTGAAAGGTACGAGCTATACCTAATTCAGCTATTTGATGGGCGCGCAGTCGAGAAATTTCTGCACCTTGATAAAGTAGTTCTCCACTTGAAGGTGGAATGAAGGCTGTGATTAAATTAAAAAGTGTCGTTTTGCCAGCACCGTTAGGGCCAATCAATCCGAAAATCTCATGTTTATTGACTGCAAAAGATACATTATTTACTGCAACTAAACCCCCAAAGCGGCGAGTCAGGGATTTTGCTTCTAAAAGAATATTATTGTTATATGCTGGGTTGATATCCGACATTTTCTAATTTTCGCATATTAATTTTGCAGTTTCTCATTTTATTTATTTCTAATTTTACCTATTTTAAAAATATCTGGAGTTACCAAACCTTGAGGAAAAAAGATTGTTCCTACAACTATAAGCAAGCCAAAAATAATTAATCGACCATCACGTAAGAATTGTGCTAACCAATTAGGTAAACCGCCTGTATCTGCTAGTCCGCGTAAAACTTCTGGTAAGGCTGTAAATACCATACCACCTACTACAGAACCTAAAAAAGTTCTGGAACCGCCAATTAATACAAAAGTTAAGTAGATAATACTCGCATCAAAAGTACCTTGACGAGCATTCCATGTATTGAGAAAGTGGGCGCTAATTGCACCGACAATCCCTGCGAGAATTGCTCCAAGTGTAAACGCCATAACTTTATAGTAAGTGGGGTCAATTCCCATTGCTCCCGCTGCTAATTCATCTTCACGAATAGCTATAAACGCCCTACCTACACGAATGCGTTCTAAACGGTAAAATAACACCATACTAACTATTAGTAATGGCAAAGCAATCCATAAATATTCAATTGGTGTTTGGAAGGGTTGAGGAATACCAAAAATTCCGACAGCACCGCCTGTAATTTCCAGATTGAGCGAGATGACTCGTAGAACTTCTACAAAAGCAATAGTAGCGATCGCTAAATAAATTCCTCGCAATCGTAACGCTGGAATTCCCACTGCTACACCCAATAAACCAGAAACTACCCCAGCAATTAACATTTCTAATAATAAAAATTGAATCGGAAATAAACCAGTGCTTGATGTAAAAATTTGTGTAGATAGAATTGCTGCAATGTACCCACCTAAAGCATAAAATCCAGGGCTAGCTAAAGACAGTTGTCCTGTCATTAGTGGTAAATAAAGCGATAGTCCTAGCAACGCTCCTAATACCATAGAGACGATTAATGAACCGTAAGTAGAGAAAAATTCAGCCATGTTTTAAGTCAGGAGTTTCCTAATTTACTCTCGCTACACTTTCTGAATAAACCTACGCCCTAGCAAACCTTGGGGTCTAACTAATAGCATGATAAACAAAATTCCAAAGGCTACAGCGTCTTTATAACCAGAATATTCAGATGGAACAAACGCTTCTACTAAGCCAATTAGTAAACCTCCTAAAACTGCACCAGGAATACTACCTAAACCACCCAAGACAATCACAGCCAAACCCCGTAAACCAAAGGCAATACCAAAATACGGGCCAGCAATGCTGACACTAGAGGCTACCAAAGTCCCCGCCAACCCCGCTAAAAAACTGCTGATGAAAAAGGTTAATACAATAAAGCGATCGCAGTTAATTCCTAATAAACTAGCGGTAGTGGGGTCTTCTGCGATCGCCTGCATTGCTTTACCATATTTAGTACGATTAATAAAGTAAGTAATAATTCCCACAAACACTAATGAAACAGTAAAAATTACTACCTGTACGCTGCGAATAGGAATCGGTTTTTCTACACTACCAAAGTTAATCGCAGGCGGTAAATTACCGTAAGTGTCTGCGGGAAATGTGTAACTTTCTGCGCCTACTAAATACTGAATTAAGTTGACAATTACCACTGCTACTCCCAAGCTAGAAACAACCGTCAGCAAGGGGTCAGATCCTTGACGGCGTAAGGGTTGAAAAGCAATACGTTCCATCGCGATTCCTACCAATCCTGCCAAGGTACTTCCTAAAAGTAAAGCGATCGCAAATGGTAATTGTATGGGCAGCGTTAAATTAGCCAACAAGCCGTTAAATCCAAAAGTACCACCCATAAGTGCATAAGTGAAATATGCACCTAGGGTAAAAATTGCACCATGAGCTAAATTAATGATGCCCAAAATAGAATAGACTAAGGTATAACCCAAAGCAAAAATCGCATAGACGCTACCTATGGATAACCCGTTCAGCAATTGTTGTACAAACAGACTTATATCCATGTAGTAACTACTTAATAAATGCAAATTTGCTCTTGTTTCCGTCTTTTTCTATCTTGATTTGAGCTACATAAAAATCTTTTTGTACTATCTCGCCTAATGGGGTAAAACTAATTTCACCTAACGGCGTATTGTATTTCCCAGTTAGTAGCTGCTTGTTTAATTCAGTTCTTAGCTGTGGCAATTGTAATTTGTTGGCTTTGCTCTTTTTATCTATAGCTTGAAGAGCTTCAACATATACTTGTATTGCTGCAAAAGTTTGGGCACTAAATTGAGGTGGTTCTTTTTTGTATTGGTCATTATAGGCTTTGCGAAATGCAGCGTTAATCTCACCTGGATGTTCTGGACTGTAAGCTTGAGCAATCAACACACCATCACACAATGCTTTACAAACTGGAAATATATTCGATGTATTCAAACCATTACCACCAATAATTAAGCCTTTATAACCTAATTCCCGCAGTTGTCGCACTAAGTTACCACCATCAGCAGCCAAACCAGAAATAATTACTAAATCTGGTTTGAGGTTAATAGCATTAGTTGCTTGGCTTTGAAAATCTGTATCACTGGTTTGGAACTTTTGTACTGTTACCAATTCCAAACCTTGATCCTTAACTATTTTCTGAAAAATATCAGTTTCTGACTTACTGAAAGCATCATTTTGAGCGTAGAAAACAGCAACTTTTTTGATGTTAGGATTCTGCTTTAGCGCAGCTTTCACAGAGTTGGGAGCAACTACAGAAACTGGTGCAGACACACGAGCAACGTAATCACCTATTTCAGGTATTCCCTTGGCTGTATTTGATGGGCCAATAACCGGTACTTTAGCACGTTCGGCAATCGGGTCAGCACTAAAAGCTTGCTGTGACAAAGTTGGGCCGACAATTCCAACAACTTTATCTTTATTAATTAAAGTTTGAAAAGCATTTATTGCTCCTGCTTCATCGCCGCTAGTATCTTGAAACACCAATTTAATTGGAGTTCCATTAATACCACCCTTATCATTAAAATACTTCTCGGCAATTTTTGCTCCAGCAACTTCTTCTTGACCGAGTAAAGCGACGTTGCTACTTTGTGCAACAGCAATACCTATGGGAATAGCACCTGATGTCCCCGTCGTTGCTGTGGTGTTAGTTGCAGAGTTACTTGTAGTATTATTTTGGCTATTATTTGCAGAATTTGTGCCACCACCACAGGCTGCTAGCAGCACGCAAGTAGATAATAATACTGTTGTACGAGTAAAAGTAGTTTTCATTGGTCAATAATTATGTAGTGATTAGAAATCACGCAAAAGTTAATAGCCTTGGCCGCTATCTCTGAACCACAGGAGGCTGTATACACTTTCGCAAGAATTTTATTAAATCATTTTTATTTGAACATGCGATGGAAAATATTCAAAGTGTTTGTCAATACAAATTATTGTAGTCGGCGATGATTTTACCATTGCTAGGTAGAACCAGGGTATGTCTACCTACTTATCAATCAAAGTAATTGGTTGTGTCATTACTGGCGGCGTGATGCAACCAATTAAGCAACTATGCTCATACCCCAAGGCTTGGAGTGCGGCTAAACAATGGTTAGCTTGTTCTTCTGGGATGGAAGCTAAAAGACCGCCAGCGGTTTGCGGGTCGAATAATAGGGGATAATTAAGGTGAGATGCAACTTGCAAGCGATTTTGAATGTAACGCGATGCCTGTAAGTTTTCTGGTTGAAGCGAGCTAAAAATTCCTTTTTGTGCTGTTTCAATGGCCCCTGCTAACACCGGAATACCTGCAAGTTGTAACTCAACTGCAACATGAGAGGCTTGCACCATTTCCATTAAGTGTCCCAGCAACCCAAAACCCGTAACATCTGTGCAAGCAGTTGCGCCATGTTGCAACAAACAAGCCGCCGCAGCTTGATTTGATAACAGCATTGACTCTACAGCATTATCAATCCAATGACCTTTAGCTAGACGACGCATTTCGGCAGCAAATAAAATTCCGGTTCCCAATGCTTTGGTTAAAATCAACACTTGTCCGGGTTGCATTCCGCTTTTGCGTAATAACTTGTTGGGATAAGCCAGACCGTTGCAAGCCAAGCCAAATGCCAGTTCTGTTCCTTCGCTGGTGTGTCCGCCAATTAGCGGTGCTTGGGCTTGGTTGAGGACTTTGACAGCACCAGACAATAATTGGTAAAGAGTTTCTTCAACTTTGGCTGGTGCAGCGTAGGGAATGGTAGCGATCGCTAGTACACTTTGAGGAGTTGCCCCCATGGCAAAAATATCACTCAAGCAATGATTAGCGCTAATTTGCCCAAATATATACGGGTCGTTAATTAAAGTGCGAAAATAATCAATTGTCTGCACCAGCAACTGGTCTGTTGGTATTTGTACCACTGCTGCATCATCCGGTGCATCCAAACCAATGATGATATCTTCTCTATCTTTGGCAATTGGCTGTTCTTGCTGAATGCGAGATAGCACTTTTTCTAAAACAGTACTGCCAACCTTAGAACCACATCCAGCACAACGCATCAATGGGGATTGGGTACTGGGTACTGGGTACTGGGTATTGGATATTGGATGTTGGGAAAACTCTTTCCTAATCCCTAGTCCCCAGTCACTAGTCCCCAGTCCCTCGCTGAAGCGTTCCATGAAGCGGCGGTCAATCCAATCTTTCCAACGCCACAATAATTGGTGAGGTGCTAAGGTGAAAGCACCGCGTGTGGCGATCGCTCTTTTATCCCCTGTACCAATTAAACTTAAATATTGTTGCTGTGGTTTGTAAGGTTTCAGCGACTTACCTAATAAAAACCGTTGTAAGTTCTCAAATAACGGTTTCCCTTGCCGTACAGCAAACACCCCAGCTTTGGGACGAGGATAATTCACCATTGTGGCAATGTCACCTGCTGCAAATACTTCCGGGTGCGTTTGAGATTGTAAAGTATCTTTTACTAAAATAAAGCCTTTCTCGTCAGTTCCCAATCCGGTTTTTTTTAACCACTGGGGTGCAGATGCTTGCGTTACCCAAAAAATTTTATGACAGTTTCTTGTCAATCCAGATTCACATTTAATCTCCAATATTTCTTGATACTGTGGTGCAATTTCACACACAGTTTCTCCCAGATGCAATTTGATACCGCGCTTAGTTAAAATTTGCTTAACTAAACGCTGCACTGACTGATGATAATGAGGCATCAGTTCCTCGTGACGTTGGAATAAATGAATTTCTAAATTTTTAATTGGCTGTTGATTTTGATGCAAAATCTGATGTAGATGAGTTTGCATTGTTAAAGCCAATTCTACGCCACCAGCACCGCCACCCACAATTCCAATGCAAATCGCTTCTTGGGGATTTTTGGCTACTTCTGTCAGTAAATCATACCAATGTTGTAATAATTTTGATACTGGTTTAGCTGCGATCGCATATTCTGCTGCACCCGGTATAGATATTGTCGCTGGAGTGCTGCCAATATCAATAGACAGGACATCAAAATCTACGGCAGGACGATTAGCACAAATTACTTTGTGGTTGTTTAAATCCAAATCAACTACTTGGTCAATATATAACTGTGCTTGAGCAAAATTAGTCAATCTTCGTAAGTCAATGTGGCATTCATCGTGGCTGTAAAATCCAGCAATGTGTCCTGGTAGCATTCCTGAGTAGGGTGTATCTGAAGCTGGGGTAATCAGTGTCAACCGGACTCCAGACAAGGGTTGCATCCCAAACATTCTTAGCACAATGGCATGGCTGTGACCACCACCAATCAGCACTAAGTCTTTGACTATTGGCTGGGAGTATTGCTGCATCTATCAACCTGACTAAACAATTTAAAATTAAAAATATTTTAATCTTTTAGTTTTACTATTTTTTTATAGTTTGTTATTTACCATACAGTCAAATATTATCTTTAGCTTATCAGTTTATACATACCATTATCAACATCCTGTTTATAAAATGACTCTATTAATTTTTGCTCGCGTAATATCCAAACTAAACAACTATTGCGATTTGTCAATGACTGGGATTTTAGATGTCTTGTTGCTCGGTAATAGTTATAAATTTGTACTAGCATACTGATGGTTACAATTAGCCTCAAAACCGATTTTTATTAGCTAAATTAATAGTGATATTTCCTTATTGCTTGGCTTAAATAATCATTAAATTTACTAATGGCAAACTTTGTAAATGCGTAGACAATAGCTACACCACCGATAATTCAAAATCTTGTTGGTTATGTTAACCGCCATTATTAATGCTTACTACTCAGCGAAAAGACAGTTAATCACAAATCAAGTACCAATTATAAACATCATACCTGGGATAGTTTTTAACAAAGAAAAATTGCAAAATAATTCACATCAGGCACTTAAGCAATGCTTGAGAGTGGCAATAGAGGATTTAAATAATCCAAAAATTGATAACAGGCTGGCTGCAATCTATGATTTAGAGCGATTAGCTCATAGTTATCCAGAACATCACTGGAAAATCATGGAAATACTGACAAATTTTGTGCGAAATCATACTCTTAGCGTAAGTCAAGAGGAGGTCAAAAGCCAGCCATCACTAACAATTTGTACAGATATTCAAGTAGCCCTTACTGTGATTGGTAGAAGAGATGTTCAGCAAGACATGGAAAATGAACAACTTGATTTGAGTCACAATAACCTAAGAGGTGCAAACTTGAATGAGGCTAACCTAGAACTGACAAACCTCTATCAAGTTAATCTTTCTGGGGCTAACCTCTCTGGTGCTAACTTATCTGGGGCAATTCTCAGTGCAGCTAATCTCTCTGGCGCTAACCTCTCTGGCGCTAACTTATCTGGGGCAATTCTCAGTGCAGCTAATCTCTCTAAGGCTAATCTTTCTGGTGCTAACCTGCATAGAGCAAGCTTATATTTAGCCAATCTGCATGGGGCAAATCTTAATGAGGCCATACTAGATGGGGCTAACCTCCGAGAAGCCAAATTCTCTACAGGCGCTTAAGGAGGCAGTCCCAATGAAAAAAAAATTTCATAACCAAGCATGAAAATGTCTTTCCCTTACACCTTCACACCCATTTTCAAGCTAGTTATTTACCCCGTGCTGTACTAGCTACTTTTAAAGATAGTGGCATCACTTCACCGAGGCTAAAAGCGATCGCATAACTGCATAATTTTTATTACTACATAATAGTGTTAATTACTATAACATTTAATACCATTTTCTTAAAAAAAGACATATCAACTAATGCTGGAGACACATATTCAAATTTTTAGCTAAATGATATACTAAACATTCCAAACCTCTAGGTAATAATTCTGTGTTGTGAGGAATATTACTGATATGTCTGCTAAAAAGACAGACACTCTCTTACCTTGGCTAATAGCTATAACAGTCATATTTGCTCTCGCACTGACTCTAATTGTTTTCGCATCATCTGATATTAAAGGATTACCAATTCCGCAACAAATGCAATATAGAAATCAAGCATTAATAGCTACTGCCATCGTTTTTTTAGGATTGGCAGTAATGACGAATGCTTACTATGCAGCCAAGCGTGCGGAAGCTATGCAGAAAAATGCGTTAACGGAGCTTCTCCAATGGAGGCTTGCTGCTGAAAAAAACATTGAAGTGAGCATTGAAAACGCTAAGCTCCATCAAGACAGACTGGTGACAGAACGCTTGATGGCAGCAATTACCCAGTTGGGACATGAAAGAATTGAAACCCGAACAAGTGCAATTTATGTTTTAGAAAGAATCTCACAGGATTTTCCCCAAGAACACTGGACAATTATGGAAATCCTCACAGCTTTTGTACGAGAGAATGCTCCTATCCGTGATGAGGCTCAACAAAAGGAGGAAGACTTACAGCCAAAATACTGGAGCAGACAAAGAACCAGAGAGCAGCTGACGCAGCTGCCAGAAACGAACGTTTATGAAGCATCCCCAAAAATTCGCCGGGATATTCAAGCAGCCTTGACTGTTATCGGGCGGCGCAATTCCGAGATAGAACAAGAAACTCAGAAACTGGATTTACGTAATACAGACATCAGGCGAGCGGACTTGCTAGGAGCTAACCTCCAACGGGCAGATTTACGTGGCTGTGACCTTTGTGAGGCAGACCTACGTAGCTGTGACCTTTACGGTGCAGACCTTGAGGGCGCAAAACTAGTTCGTTCTGCTCTCTATGAAGCCAACTTGCTTAAAGCCAACTTGCGGGGAGCAAAACTTTGTTGGGCAAACCTCAATCGAGCTAACCTTTCTGGGGCTAACCTGCGTGCAGCCAACCTTTATGGTGCAAGTCTGCGTGCAGCAAATTTGCAAGGGGCAAACCTTTATAAAGCCAACTTGCAACAAGCGACTCTAAAAGTTGCCAACCTCTCAGGAACTAAACTATTTCTAGCTAACCTGCAAGGAGCAAAACTTGGTAAAGCTAACTTGCATCTTTCAGGTTTGATAGGAGCTAACCTGACTGGAGCAAATCTAAATGCCGCTAACCTGACTGGGGCAAATCTTAATGCTGCCAAATTGCATCATACAGAAGTATTTTTTGCCAACCTTAGCGAAGCCAGCTTGACGGAAGCCGACTTGCATAAAGCAAATTTGATGGGAGCTAATTTGAATAGGGCAATCCTTTATCAAGCTGACCTTTCAAGTGCTAACCTCATAGGAGCTAACTTCTGTGATGCTAATCTCTGTGATGTCAAACTCGAAGGCGCAGTTTTGACAGGAGCGAAAAACCTAGAATCACAACAGATTAGAGTAGCACTTGGCGATCGCACCACTCGCCTCCCTGATTATATCGAAGCACCAATACATTGGCGGCAGTCTAGTTGAGTGACTGCTGACACGGAGACGCGGGGACGCGGAGAGATTTGAATCATAAGTGATTATCTGGACTTGATATTAGTTATTTGGGCGCATTCTACCAGTTTCACAAAATGCTATAGTTTTTACCGAAGTCTCCAGAACTGTTACGGAGATGAGGGATAATCTAAATTTATGTCTGATAACAACACAGACACACTCAAGAATTGGTTGATCGGTCTAGCAGTTATATTTCTTCTCTTCATAGCTGGTGTTTTCTTAGCATTCTTGAATCTTGAGGGTTTATCAACAGAGCAAAGGTTCAAATACGGTACTCCAGCCTTAACAACTACTGGAGTTATTTTTGCTGGATTTGCAGGAATAATTAATGCTTACTATGCAGCCAAGCGTTCGGAAGCAATGGATAAGAGTGCTTTAGCTGCCAGTGAAAGTGCTAAAGCTGCTTTGAAAAATGCTGAGGCTGCACTGAAAAATGCCGAAATAGCAGAAGACAAGCAAATAACAGAACGCTTTGCTAAAGCAATCGAACAGCTTGGAAGTGACAAGATTGAAGTACGATTAGGCGCAATTTATACTCTAGAACGAATTGCCAAAGATTCCCCAAAAGACCACTGGACAATCATGGAAATCCTCACGGCTTTTGTGCGAGAGAATGCGCCTTTGAAAAAATACAAAGAAAAGGCAGAGAATGCAAAACCGTTAATAAATTATTGGATAAATGGTAATAAGTCAGAGGAGATAGAACAACAATTAAAAACACGCACAGATATTCAAGCAGCCCTTACAATTATCGGACAACGTAAGTGTGAGAATGAGCAAGAAAATCAGCGCCTTGATCTACATAATATTGATATCAGAAAGGCAAACTTTGAGGAAGCCAATCTAGAAAGAGTATATCTCTATAAAGCTAACCTGCAAAATGCAACACTCTTTAAAGCTAACCTACAAGGGGCCAACCTTGTTGCAGCCAACCTACAAGGAGCAGACCTTATTGAAACCAAGTTGCAAGGGGCATTCCTCATAGCAGCTAACTTGCAAGAAGCATTCCTCTCCTCAGCTAACTTGGAAGGGGCAAACTTTCATAATGCTGAAATGCAAGGAGCAAATATCTCTGAAGCAAAGCTGCAAAGAGCATATCTCTATAGAGCCGATCTGCAAAATGCAGGACTCTTTAAAGCTAACCTGCAAGGAGCATTCCTCTCTGAAGCCAACCTACAAGGGGTAAACTTCTCTGATGCTGACCTACAAAAAGCAAACCTTGAGGAAGCCAACCTGCAAGGAGCAAACCTCAGGGAAGCCAAAAACCTAGAGCAACACCAGATTGAATTGGCAATAGGCGATCGCACAACCATCTTACCGGAAAATCTTCAACGCCCCGAACATTGGAAGTAGCAACGCCCTTATTTTTACTCTAGACTTACCCAAAAACTCTTTGCAACTCTTATTCCTTTGTGTCCTTTGCGTCCTTCTCTGCGAGACGCTTCGCGAACGCGGTTCGTTCTTTCACAATTTTATCTAAGTCCTCATCTCTAAATAGTAAATTTTCAGCTTTGGAAGCTCAAGCTTGCACCTTTAAGCCTCAACATTGAGCCTTGGAACCTCAAGCTTGCGCCTTCAATCCTCGAAATTGCGTCTTTGACCCTCAGCATTGCGCCTTTAATCCTCGAAGTTGCACCTTTGACCCTCAGCATTGCGCCTTCAATCCTCGAAGTTGCGCCTTTGACCCTCAACGTTGCGCCTTTAATCCTCGAAGTTGCACCTTTGATCCTCAAACCTGGTTTTCCGAACTACTACTTCCTCATTTCCCTCATCTCCCCCGCCTCTAATACCTCAATTCAAGCTACACTACCCTCGGAAAACCTCAACATTCCAGGGTATTAACGCATGATTGACCTTTACACCTTCACTACACCCAACGGACGCAAGGCTTCCATCATGTTGGAAGAAGTCGAACTTCCCTACAACGTCCACAAAATCGACATTACCAAACAAGAGCAATTCACACCCGAATACATCACCATCAACCCTAATAGTAAGATTCCGGCAATTGTTGACCAAGAGACAGGCATTACAGTTTTTGAATCCGGTGCAATTCTAATTTACTTGGCAGAAAAGACAGGTAAACTACTACCCACTGACCAAAAAGGGCGCTTTCAAGTACTAGAGTGGCTGATGTTCCAAATGGGGGGAGTCGGGCCAATGTTTGGACAACTCAACCACTTTAAAAAGTTTGCCTCAGAAAAGATTCCCTACGCCATCGAACGCTACGAAAAGGAAACCCTCCGAATTTATGGCGTACTAGATAAACAATTGGCAGACAATGAATTTATCAGCGGTGATTATTCCATAGCTGACGTTGCGACTTATCCTTGGGTGGCAATTTATCAAATGCAAGGTTTGACGCTAGACAATCACCCAAACCTCAAACGCTGGGTTGAGACAGTGCAACAGCGTCCAGCAGTCCAGCGGGGGATGAATGTGCCCTAGGGAGAGGAGCAGGGAGAGCAGGGGAAGCAGGGGAAGATGAGGAGGTGTGGACATCCTTCTGCCTTCTGTATGCCTCCTGCCTCCTGCCTTCTGTTATTGCCCAATGAAAATTGTATTTGCTAAAACTTGGACTTTTGCTAGCTGGCGCACAAGACCCTGAGCTTGATGTTTATAAAGTGGTGTTGGCAACACTCTAGGCAAATCATTCATCCATTGCCTAGCAGTAGTAAAATTACATCCCGTAATCGAGGCTATTTTTTCTGCACCATCAGCAATAGCATTTTTAGTCAGAGCTTTTTCAATGTGTACCTGCCAAAGGCGAGGCAGCATTTCACCCCATTCAATTCGCTGCAAACCACTGCTGGCGGCTAAAACAATCAAGCGATCGCCAGCATTCAGCTTCACATCATCCCAAGGCATTAACGAGTAATTGTGTTGCCGCGCTTTTTGGTAAAGAATCGGCACGACACCATAGCCATGAGCTATTTGAGATAGAAGCAACCCGTTGAGAGTATCACCCTCCTCGATTTTGTATTCCGTCACCATGACTATCTCAGCATTCAAGTGAAAAAAGCTCAGAACGTTTTCGCCAAAAGCAGCACAAGCAAAAACTTCTGCTGACAAAGCTGCACCACACAAAACTTGGGCATAGGGAAACAGAGGGGCTATATTCTCACTAAATTGACGATCTTGAGAGCGGATAATCAAGCGAATGGCGGGGTTAATTGCATGAGCCATCAGACCAATTTCTAGATTTTCCATGCGATCGTCCCCGACTACAACAATGCTTTTGGCATAGGAAAGATTTGCCATAGCCAGCGCTGCGTTAGCATTGTCAACAATCAAGGGTATCTTGGGAAAAGTGCTTTGGTCGAGAGTGGTAGTATCTATTCCCACTAATGGTTGGTTGAGTTCTTGCAAAATACCAGCCACTCTCTGCCCCAACCGATTTAAGCCAATCAACACTACATGGTTGCGTTGTGGTATCGGCGGATGTCTGTTGAAAAACTGCAACCTAGAAGTGACAAGCGCATCAGTCAGCAATGCATACAACACTCCCACGAAAGCTTGACCTATCAACGTTAGTCCCAGGCTGAATAATCGCAACCACCACGGCATATAATCTGAGGGTTGTGGTTGCGATGTAAACTTAACACCGCCAAATAAATCACCGTATCCTCCCAAAAGCAAAACTGCTGTTGCATAAAAAGCTTCTTGCAGGGAGATATGAGGATAATACAAGCGGTAAAGAACTATTCCCATCAGCCACAAGATGAGTACGGTAATTGCATAGATTGTCGCAATTCGCCGGATTTGATTTTGGCTTTGGTAGTAAGATTGCCAAAATCGCATTATTTGCTGCTGGAGATTTTTCGCTGTTATACCTCGAACAAACTGTTGCCACTCCCACCAGAAGGGCTGAGATTTCCCTGGATATTGCTCAGACAAAGCCAGTTCTGGTGCCACCTCAATGTAGACAAGTGTATCTCCCGCTTGCACAAGTGCCTCTGGGTTCCACTCATAGAATTGTGTTGGTGGTTGAGATGAAACAGGTGTATGACTCAAGATGCGGCGAGTCGTTAAATTGAGTCGATGTACTGACTTGCCATTACACCAATCTTTTTGTTGTACCTGATGCTCGATAACTCGCAACAGTTGCCCCTCTAAAGTGAAATATCCAATAGCTTCAGATCCGAGGGCTGCCAAAGCAAAGGCATGAGCAGAGAGATGGGTAGGCTCAAAAGCAACAAAATTGCCTAGATTTTTGTACAAAAGTTCAGTGAAATTTTGTTTATCAGAACGTACAATTATGCGAACGTGCGGATTCATTCGTCGGGAAGCAAACGCCGCTTCTATATTCATCCGCTCATTTCTTGTCACTAAGAGTATTGAACGGCACTGGCGTATACCTGCCTGCTCTAAAACACTTGGTTGACGGCAGTCTCCTATAATTAAGTTTTCTATTAAGCTTGGTACTTCTGGGACTTCCCAATATTCAGGCTGCACATCATCAATGGCGCTAACTTTAACGTTGTATTCTTTTAAAACTGCAATACAATGTTGACCTAAACTTTTGAGTCCACATACTAAGAAAAGGTTTTGCTTTTTTTCTTGACTAGTGGTGGTTTGCGTAGAGTTCACTTTCTGTTGATGGCAGTATTCGGTACTGCTAAGGGCATTGCTACCAGAAATTGATGTTTTATTTTACGCTGTCTCTGCTGTGTTTTACTAGGAATCTTTCAAGCCTGGAATTCTCACTAGCGATAATTCCAGGAAAAACTCATCAAAAACCTGATAAATATTCTCTATCAGCCTAAATTCTCCGTCATTTAAATAACAAACAAATATGAAACGCCGAGAGGTTCTGAACACTGCTGCGATCGCCACGGCAACTGCTGCTACACTAGCTTCCTGTAACCAAAGCAGTAAATCCCCAAGCGTACAAACGGGACTGCCGAATATTCGTTGGCGGATGGCAACCAGCTGGCCCAAGTCTTTAGGTACTTTTATTGGTGCAGAAACAGTTGCGAAGCGAGTTGAGGAAATGACCAATGGGCGTTTCAAGATTACGCCGTTTGCTGCTGGGGAGTTAGTACCAGGGTTGCAAGTTCTAGATGCCGTGCAAGCTGGCACTGTTGAATGCGGTCACACATCCAGTTACTATTACATCGGTAAAAGTCCGGGATTAGCTTTCGCCACCGCTGTACCCTTCGGTTTAAACGCCCAACAACAGTATGCTTGGCTTTATCAAGGTGGTGGACTAGAAGCTATACACAAAATTTATACCAACTTCAACGTCATTAGTTTTCCCGCTGGCAGTACCGGCGCACAAATGGGGGGATGGTTCAAAAAAGAAATCAAATCTCTTTCTGACCTCAAAGGCTTGAAAATGCGAATTCCGGGATTAGGTGGAGAAGTAATGTCACGTTTGGGAGTCAACGTGCAAGTATTACCAGGCGGCGAAGTTTACTTAGCATTAGATAGAGGGGCAATTGATGCTGCCGAGTGGGTTGGCCCTTACGATGATGAGAAACTCGGTTTACACAAAGCCGCTCCATTTTACTATTATCCCGGTTGGTGGGAACCAGGGCCAACCTTAGATGTATTAGTTAACCTGACTCCTTGGAAGCGTTTGCCCAAAGAATACCAGGAAGTCTTAAAGACAGCGACTTATGAAGCTAACTTAAATATGTTGAGTCAGTACGATTCCTTGAATGGGCAAGCACTAACGCGATTACTTGCAGGTGGTACAAAGCTGGTTCCTTACAGCCCAGAGATTATGCAAGCAGCCCAGAAACTATCCTTTGAGTTATTTGAAGAAAATGCCAGCAAAGACCCTAGTTTCAAACAAGTCTACGAACAGTGGAAAGGCTTTCGGCAGCAGATTTTTACTTGGAATCGCATCAATGAATTAAGCTATGCCAATTTTGTTACATCTACAAATATTTAAACTTAATATTTAAGTATGTAAGCGCAAATAATTCATCATGGCTCGTATTTGCGCTTTAGCGAAGACAGCGCAACTACGAGCCAGTTTCAGAGATTTTACATTTCGTTATATAGCTTTGTTTTTCTCGCCGACGTACTTATTCGCAGACATTTTATCAGCTAGTTAATTGCAATTTTGCTACCATTTCCGCTCGTGCAGATACATCTAGCTTCCGAAAAATTCGCTTTAAAGTCTGCTTGACCGTATTTTGACTAATCCAAAGTTCATTAGCAATTTCGGCATTGGTTAAACCATTTGCGACTAAGGAAGCTATCTGCAATTCTCGCACAGTTAAACAAGTCACGCCTTCTAATCGGCTCAATTCTGGTTGTGCCCGGAGAAATGCTAATTTTGCGGAAATATGAGCGCAAATTGCACCCAGATGCATCAAATCCATTGTATTGAAGGGTGATGTTCCACTGGTTCGGGCAAAGTGAACTGTGCCAATCAGTTTTCCTTGCCCAACAATTGGCCCAGTCATGATATGTTCGTGGTCATAAATTTTGCCACATCCACTCTGATATAATTGACTCTGCTTCCAAGTCGCTTCAGTAAAAATGACTTGCTCATGAACAGGGATATGATGTTTGCTGACATACTTGATTACCGGATCAACTTCTGCACCAATAGTTTCGTAATAATCGAGAAAGCTATCTGGTAGTCCTTTGATCTCAATAGTCGCACGTTGTCCTAAACTGTCATGCAAATAAATACTCCAGTGTTGACAAGCGAACAAATCTCCCACTATATCCATATAGTTTAGGCGCAATTGGAGTTCATTCTTGGCGATCGCTATTTTTTGCACCAATGTCTGAAAGCTACGAAACATAGAAAAAATGTACTCAACTGGGTAATTGCCAGCCAAAATATTCAACTCTAGGATAACTGTATTCACTACAACATTTGGAATTGGCAGTATGAATAATCAGCTTAAATACACTATTGGTCTAGTCATATACCCAGATATGACTCAGCTAGATATCACTGGGCCGCACCAAGTTTTTTCTTCAATGCCCAATACTCGTGTCCTACTATTGTGGAAGTCACTTGAACCTGTAGTCAGCAATGGCGGGTTAACAATTTTACCAACCACTACTTTTGATAAGTGTCCTCAACTGGATGTGTTATGTGTACCAGGTGGAGTTTTTGGCACAGTCCAAATGATGGAAGATGCCGAAGTGTTGGCATTTTTGCAGGAACAGGGAAAGATAGCTCAGTATGTTACTGCTGTTTGTACTGGTTCCTTAATTCTAGCAGCCGCCGGATTACTGCGGGGCTATCGAGCTGCGACTCATTGGGCATTTCGGGAACAATTGGCATTGATGGGAGCGCAAGTAAGTACAGAAAGAGTGGTCATAGATGGCAACCGCGTTACAGGTGGAGGCATAACGGCTGGGATTGATTTTGCCCTGACTATTGCAGGAATACTTTACGGTGAAAATACTGCCAAGTTGACAGAATTGATACTGGAGTATAATCCCTCACCCCCATTTGGAGTCGGCTCACCAGAAAAAGCGGGTGCGGAACTGATGGAAGCTTTTAAAAATGCTGGCGCAGTGTTAATTGAAGCATCGGGTGCAGCCAGCAAACGAGCAGCTTCTAAGTTATTCTCGTTACCGTAGAATTTCGGTTACTTCTCTCGCCTCGTCTCAACTTCCCAACGAAGGCAAAAAACTAACAATTCCCGGAAAGACAATAATTAACACCAGTACTAACAGTTGCAGCAGAATAAATGGTACTGCACCGCGATAGATATCTGCTGTTGTGACTTCTGGCGGCGCAACACCGCGCAGGTAAAACAGTGCAAAGCCAAAGGGAGGCGTGAGAAAAGAAGTTTGTAAATTTGCTCCCAACACCACACCATACCACACCAAATCGATACCTAACTGCTGGGCAACTGGCACAAACAACGGCACGACGATAAAAGCAATCTCAAAAAAGTCGATGAAAAAGCCGAGGATGAATACCACTGCCATGCTGACAAATAAAAAGCCTGCTTGACCGCCGGGAAGATTGGAGAGAATATCTAACATGAAGCGATCGCCATTCAATCCCCGAAAGACTAAACTAAAAGCTGTAGAACCGAACAGTATAAAAATTACCATACTGCTGATTCGCAAAGTTGTATCGCAAACCTGCCGCAAAGATTCTAACGTGAGTTGACGGTTAGTGAAAGCAAGTGCGATCGCTCCTCCGCAACCGACTGCACCTGCTTCCGTTGGCGTAGCAATCCCAAAAAATATGCTTCCCAGTACTAATAAAATGAGTATCAAAGGTGGCACCATCACCTGAATCACTCGCTTTCCTAAAGCTTTACCACCAATTTCTCGCACCTCGGCAGGTAAAGCTGGTGCTATATCTGGCTTCAAAAACGCCACAATCAACACATGTAAGGCAAATGCGCCAGCCATCATCAAACCGGGAATCACCGAACCGATGAATAAATCGCCCACCGATACACCCAACTGATCGCCCAGTACTACCAAAACCACACTTGGCGGGATAATTTGTCCTAGGGTTCCCGATGCGGCAATTACACCAGTGGCTAATTCTTTGTTGTAGCCATAGCGCAGCATAATCGGTAGAGAAATCAAACCCATCGCTACTACTGTCGCCGCCACCACACCAGTAGTTGCTGCAAGCATTGCCCCAACTAGTATCACAGCCAAGGCTAGTCCGCCACGCAAGCGTCCCAACAAAATCCCCATCGTTTCCAACAACCTCTCGGCGATGCCAGATTTCTCTAGCATTGCCCCCATAAAGATGAAATAAGGGATAGCTAGGAGAGTGTAGTTCGCCATGATGCCAAAAATCCGCTGTGGCATAGCGGTGAGAAATATGGGGTCGAATACACCCAAGCTAATTCCTAGTATCCCAAATGCGATCGCCACTCCACCTAGTGAAAAAGCCACAGGATATCCCAGTGATAGCAGTACCAATGCACCAGCAAACATCAGCGGCCCCAGCCATTCATAAGCCAGCGTCATGATTTTCCTCCTGGGGTTCTAGTCTGCCTTGAAGAATAGCCAAGTTTTTAATCGCCTGAGAAATTCCCTGGAAAATCAGTAGAATAAAGGCGACAATAATCATGGCTTTAATTGGGTAGCGGGGCAAGCCACCAGGATCGGACGATGCTTCCCGGATTTGCCATGAAGCCAAGATAGTATCCCAAGAAAAAATTATTACCAAGATACAAAAAGGAATCAGGAAAAATACTGTTCCCAGTAAGTCTGCAAGTGCTTTCTGCTTGCGCTGCCAATTACTGTAAAAAATATCTACCCGAACGTGTTCGTTATGCTTGAGGGCATAACCTGCGCCCAAGAAAAAAACTAAATCAAAAATATACCATTGAGCTTCTATATAAGCGTTGGAAGTGAAGTTGTTACCGCTAATTCGCCCTAGGTATCGCCCGACAACATTCCACACGCCGAGTATGACCATTATTAGCACCAGCCAACTAGTCAATCGACCAATGCGTTCGGTGCAGGTATCAATAATTTTGGATATTTTTAGTAGTTTTTCCAAAAGCGATCGTGCCTCTTGAATTGCCGTAAATGTAGTTTACAGCCGGAAGTATGGAGGTAATTCGTAATTCATAATTCATAATTCGTAATTAAGAGGTGTCAGATTTAACTAGAACCTAGAAGTTTGAATCTGTTGCCTTGTTTTGAAGAATTGGTGGAAATAGCCTTTTGCTTGTGTGATTAACGGTTAGGTCTTTCTAGAATTGATAAACTTCTGTTTGCTAGATGACTATGTCAAAATTAATCCAAGTCTCTGAGATGATGAACCAATGGCTTGGGTACCTGGACAGAAGCTATACCGAAATAAGTATGAAATTAAACACGAATTAGGACGGGGACGCTTTGCCATTACTTATCTTGCTCAGGATCGGGATAGCAAGAACGTTGTAATCAAAACATTGAATCCCGATCTGCTTAACCAACTAAGTAACGAAGAACGCGATCGCTTAAAATCAGGTTTTGCAGATGAATCGCGCAAACTAGCACTATGCAAACACCCAAATATTGTCCGCGTGCTTGAGACATTCAACGAAGGGGATTTACTTTGCATGGTAATGGAGTATATTCCCGGAACCAATTTAGCCAACTTAGTTAACAGAGTTTTACCAGAAAAAGAAGCCCTAGGTTACATCCAGCAAGTTGGACAAGCATTGATAGAAGTACATAAACAAGGATTTTTGCATCGGGATGTGAAACCAGAAAATATTATGGTGCGGGCGGGTAAAAATGAAGTTGTTTTGATAGATTTTGACTTAGCAAGAGGAATTGACAATCCATTAACTAGTCGCGGTGCAAGGACTGAAGGATTTACACCGATTGAACTGTATTCCAACTCTGCTAGACAACAAACGCGACGCGGCCCTTGGACTGATGTTTATTCGCTGGCTGCAACTTTATATATTTTATTAACAGGAAAACAGCCAGAAAGTGCTATCGATCGCCAAGATAACAATCAGCGTTTAACTCCACCTCAAGAATTGAACAATGGAATAAGCGATCGCGTCAATCAAGCCATTCTCCACGCAATGGAACTAGAACCAGAAAAGCGTCCGCAAACAGTAGAGACATGGCTAAAGGAATTAGGCTTAAAAACATCTAACTTTTCTCTTCCCAAACTCCCTTGGACACAACCTTTATGGGCGTGGATATTAGAGATTATGGGTATCTTGGCATTATTTGCAGCCTTGATCTCAGGAATCAAAGACGGTACAGATTTGTTAAAAGATTGGTTTCTAGAAAAATCAATACCTACAAATCCTACACTACAACAAACGCCATCATCCCCCACTCAACCACGCAATAGGTAATTACATTCTCTTTACCTACTGACGGGGAACGACCATAACAAACAAAAAGCGTGTCAAAATCAACATAAGCCATCAATCAATTTGGATATGAACTGGCAAGAGGGACAGCTAATATACAACGGTAAATACAGAATAGAAAAATATTTAGGTGGTGGCGGTTTTGCAGTTACGTACCAAGCGATGCACACTAAGTTAAATCGCCGAGTGGTCATCAAAACTCCTAATATCAGCGTCCAACGCGACCCAGACTATCCCAAGTATGTTGAACGCTTCAAAAAAGAAGCACAGATGCTAGCAATGTGTTGTGCTGACTCCCACCCTCATATTGTCCAAGTATTCGACTTTTTTGAAGAAGATGGTCGCTACTGCTTAGAAATGCAATACATAGCAGGTAAGAGTCTGTGGGAGTATGTCCAAACTCACGGGGCGTTACCAGAAACTGATGCTGTGAAATACATCCGTCAAATTGGTTTGGCCTTAGTTGATGTACATAAAAAAGGAGTTTTTCACCTCGATGTCACTCCTCCCAATATTATGCTTAACTTTGATCCGGAGATTGCTAACTCTGGTAAAGCAGTGCTGATAGACTTTGGTATTGCTGGGGATATTTCTCCACCTAGTACCCTTTCCAGGTCTTTTGGTAATAAGGCATTCGCACCTTATGAATTAGTCCGAAAAGGTAGTCGTCACTCAACAGTGGATGTTTACTGCATAGCAGCTTCACTGTATTATGCTGTCACTGGACAACGCCCGACTAATTCATTTGACCGCAAGTATGAACAAGAGGAATTAGTACAACCCAAGCAACTAATACCCAGTCTTAGCGATGCTGTTAATCAGGGAATCTTGCAAGGTATGGCATTAGAGGCAAAAGACCGACCCCAGACAATGCAAGAGTGGTTAAATTTACTCCCTTCTTTGCAAGCAGGGACAGGTTTTGCAGAAATTGAGAGTAATTCAACAGAATTGATATTAGCTTCAGATGTAGGGGTAGACTATCACAAACTGGAGAATTTACTCAAAGCGGGTCAATGGAAAGCAGCAGATGAGGAAACAACTAGGTTGATGTTGAAAATTGCTGGCAGAGAACAGCAAGGGTGGCTTGATATTGAAGATATTAACAAGTTTCCCTGCACCGATCTACGCACAATAGACCAAATCTGGGTGAGATGCAGCAATGGGCATTTTGGTTTTAGCGTACAAAAGCGGATTTGGCAAGAAGTTGGAGGTAAACGTTTTGCTAATATAAACATTTACATTACTTTTTGCCAGTATGTCGGATGGTATAAAGACCCCGAAGGATGGCTAATGTACGAGCAAATAACGTTCAATACTAAATCTCCCGAAGGTCACCTTCCTGCGTCTCTGTTAATCTGGTTATGGCAGCGTTATGATTCGAGATTTAGCAGTGGAAAAACTATAGCTTGGTGGGATATTATCACCTCTCTTTCATTGAGACTAACAAAATGTAAACTATAAAGGTTTTGTAAATTAGTAAGAGTAAGGTACGGTGAAAATAGCGCCTACAAACCGCATCTATACAGGTAAAAACAGGTCTGTAAAGATTACAAAACTTTTGACTTTACCACCTTTAATATAGTGATGTGCTAAAGCATAAACTCTAAAATTCACAAAAAGCTACAATCAACATTAGATAAGATATAAATTAACACCCACCTTTTCAACTATCTAAACACAGGGGTAATAATGACTGTTAAAGAACAAATTACCCAAGAACTAGAAAAATTACCTGAACCCTTATTGGAGGAAATATTAGACTTTGTGCAATTTTTGCAAGCCAAGCATCAAACAAACAGTATATTTTCAGAGAGCCAACCTGCTCAAACGCTTATAACAGAACATACTTTAACAGGTTCTACTGCTGAAAATTTATTAGAATTCGTGGGTAGCTGGGAAGGTTCTGACATCAGAGAATGTTTGCAACTAGTCCATGACAGTCGGCTGCCTCTAGAATTTTAATTATGAATCTGTAGAAATCCTAAATAATTCATGAAAATCTTTCTTTATTCTCTCTGAGTTCTCTGTGTCTTTGCGGTTCGTTTAAAGAAAATCTTTTTCACAAATTAGATAGGATTACTATTGTATGGAAGGGTGTACTGCCTCGTATTTGCGTGAGACAAAAAATTTCAAATTGGTATAATTAACACCCACCCAATTAATTTAAAAATTTTTCTACGCATCTCACAAATATCTCCACACCCATTGCCAAGGCGATTTCATCAAAATCAAATCGGGGATGATGATGAGGGTAAGCCAAATCTTTCTCAGGGTTGGCAGAACCTAAAAAGAAATAGCAACCGGGAACTTCTTCCAAGAAGAATGACATATCTTCGCCGCCCATAGTCTGGCACTCAGGTACAATTCCTACAGGTGTTTCTATAACTTGTTCGGCTTGCGATCGCACCAATTCTGCCATTGTGGCATCGTTAATCACTGGTGGATACAATTCCTGATATTTCAAGTCATAATTGGCACCATGACTTTGACAAATTCCAGCAATCACCTGTTCGACACGCTGTTTAAAAAAGCCTTTGTATGCTGGATTAAAATACCGCACAGTTCCTTTCATACTGGCTGTATCAGCAATCACGTTGTGTGCTGTGCCTGCATGAAGTGCGCCCACAGTTACTACAGCTGAATCAATCGGATTAACATTACGAGCGACAATAGTTTGCAAAGCAGTAACTATTTGGGCTGCAACCACCACAGAATCTACAGTTTGATGGGGTATTGCACCATGTCCACCTTTGCCCAAAATCGTGCAGTCGAATAACTCAACAGCTGCCATCAATGCCCCACTGCGAACACCGACTGTGCCCAAGGGCAAATTATTCCACAAGTGCAAGCCGATAATCGCATCCACATCAGGGTTTTTCAGTACCCCAGCTTCAACCATCGGCTTAGCACCTCCTGGCCCTTCTTCTGCTGGCTGAAAGATAATTTTGACAGTGCCAGCAAAATCTTCGCGGTGCTGCTGGAGATAGTAAGCTGTACCTAAAGCGATCGCTGTATGTCCGTCATGTCCACAAGCGTGCATAACTCCATCATGTTGCGATCGATAGGGCACTTCGTTGAGTTCTTGAATTGGCAAAGCATCCATATCTGCCCGAATTGCCAATACTTTCTCAGCACCTAGTTTGATACCCTTAATGATGGCAACAATCCCAGTCTGGGCAATACCAGCTTGATGCTCAATTCCCCATTCTTGCAGCTTTTGTGAGACAAATTCAGCAGTTAGTTTTTCTTTAAAACCCAACTCTGGTTTTTGATGTAATCCCCGCCGCCACTCTACCAATTGTGGTTGCAATGAGCGAATCGAGAGGCGAACACGTGATAAGTCAACAGAAGATGGGTTGGGAAAAGTGGAAACCATTGTAAAAACAAGCTAGTTATAAACAGCTAACTTAGGTCATTTTCCCAGTTTAATCGTTCTGAAAGTGTTAAGTTAATCGCCATTCGAGGATGGAGAGTGGGGAGGAGGGGGATGAGGAAAACACGGGGACGCAGGGACGCGGGGAATAACCACTGACTATTGTACAGACGCGTAGACGCTCGTAAGAGCGGCTTCTCGTAAGAGTATAATCGCGTCTCTACTACTGACTTTTGCCTATTGCCTATTGCCTTCTGACCACTGATTCCTAACTTTGTAATGTTTCCAAATCGAGATTTGATGCAACTTGGGCGAGTTTATCTAAATCATTAAGATTATCTAGATAAGGCAAACAGCCTAAAACTGGTGTGTTAGTCAGTGATTGAATCAAATCGGGTGGTGTCCAGTCGGCTATTTCTGCATCTGAACGGGGTTGTACGCAATTAAGCACAATGCCTTTAAGATTCACCCGTATTTGCCTAGCTAATGCGACATTTGCTACTGCTTGAGCGATCGCACCTAGTCTGACTGGCACTACCAACACCGTTGGCAGCCGCCATTCTCCTGCTAAATCTGCCACTGTTAATTCATCTGTGACGGGTGAACCTAACCCTCCCAAAGCTTCAATGAGAAGGAAATCACGACGCGATCGCAATTCTGACAAAGCTTGCCAAACTACTGCTAAATCCACCTGTCGATTTTCTCGCGCTGCCGCAATGGGAGGGGCTAGAGGTGCTTGAAAGTACAACGGTGTAATTTCTTCAGCAGATTGTTCCAGTGTAAACACTTGTTGATACCATTCGCGATCGCCAATCCCTGATTGAATCGGTTTCATGATTCCCCAGCTACGCTGCGGATAATATTTTTGCCAATAGGCTGCTAAAGCTGTGGTTAAAACAGTTTTACCTGCCTCGGTATCAGTTCCAGTAATCAGTAGTGCGTTTAACAATTTTTAATATTCCAAAGTCAAGAGTTTAAAGTCAAGAGTCTAAAATCCGAAGTTTATGACCGTTGACCATTAACTAGTTTATGAGTGAATTTAGGGTGAAGTGCTTGGCTCAGGAAATGGCGTGAATGTGCTATCAACGGGTGGGCTGTTTTCTCCATCAGTTGTTGGGGTTGGCGTTGGCGTGATTATTGGTGTCGGTACGATTATTGGTGTTGGCGTAGGTGTTTGTATTGGAGTTTGTGTTGGTATCTGTATTGGGGTTTCTATAGATGTTTGCGTGGGTGTCGGCTCAAGCGCTTTTTCCAATGCAACATTCAGGTTGTAATCGCTTTCGGCAACTCCTGGCGCTAAAGTTAACTGAATGGTGTATCTACCAGTAATTGGTAATATTCCTTGATAAGATGTTACTTGCAGGGCAGTACTATCGATTGGTTGTTGGTTGGAACCAAAGACTGATAGCAAAATGCCACTTCCTTGGTCAAGAAATGCAGTTAACTTGGCTCCTTGTTGTCCAAAAAAGCTGTACTGAATGATTTGATTTGCCTTAATAGTATCTTCAACTATGGTTGTGCCAGATCCTCTCAAATTCAGGCGTTTAGTAGATATTACTGGTTGGTCGTTAGTAGGTGTAGGTGTGGGTGTTGGTGCGAATGTAGTGCCACCAGAAACAACTGGCGAAGGAAAAGTTTGCGGTGGTGCCTCATTTTGTGGTGTTCTTGACTGATTACGGATGGAACTTACCAGCGCCCAAGAACCGAATCCTGCCAAAACAACTACAGCACTACCAATTGCCCCGATCGCTAATGGATTATCTAAAACTGAGCTACTACGGCTGGGTGGAATTACGGGGTCAGGTTTGTTATTGGGCGCAATTGGTGGTGATACCGGGTCAGGGCGGCGGCCAACAGCAACTGTTTGCAAGTTAGACAACTCAGGGGTAGGGACACTGGGTAGTTCCGGATATTGTAATGCTTGGGCTACATCAGCAGCACTTTGGTAGCGATCGCTTGGTATCCGATTCAACATCCGATTCAAAACCTGAGCAAACTGCGGATTTACTCTCACCCACCTTTGCCAATTCCAAGTTAGTTGGTTTTCATCAAATAAATCGCTTGGTTCTCGACCCGTTAGCAGAACTATCGCTGTGACTGCTAATGCATACAAATCGCTATTTGGATAAGCGCGTCCTGTTTGTATTTGCTCAATAGGAGAGTAGCCTAATTTTCCCACCGTAGTGACTGGCGATTCGCTATCTGGAGACTGCAAACGCGTTGCCAGTTCTTTTACCACTCCAAAGTCAATTAACACCGGTTTAGCATCGCTATCTCGCAAAATAATATTTTCTGGTGAGATATCCCGGTGAATAATCCCGCGACTATGAATATGCTCTAGTACAGGTAATAAAAAGCGTATTAACTGCAACACTTCTGTTTCACTGAAGGTTTGACCAACAGCTTGGCGATCGGCTAATAAAGTCCGGTATGTCTTACCAGCAACATAGTCCTCCACCAAAAATAAGCGCTGGTCTTGGTCAAATTTTTCCCGGAATTTAGGTACTTGTGGGTGTTCAATTTGATACAAGATAGTAGCTTCTCGCTGGAAAAGTTCTTGTGCCTTCTCCCAGGCAGAAACTCCCGTTGCTACAGTCATCAATTCCTTGATCGCGCACAGTTCGTTAAAGCGCCTTTGGTCTTCTGCCAGATAGGTTCTACCAAATCCCCCTTGTCCGAGAATTTGAATTACGCGGTAACGATTTTGCAGGACAGTGCCAACTATAATGGGTGGTTGCATGATGGATCGATAGAGTGTGGTGGCAACTGAGGAAGAAGTCACTTACAAAGATAAATCCAAGCGGCGACAGACAGTTACCTGCGGCAATATTCTATCCTAACCAAGGGGTACACCCCCAGAGGGAGATGGGGAGATGAGGGGCAGGAGAGCAGAGGGGTAGAGGGGCAGGGGATCAAGGGAGCAGAAGAACTAATTGAATTCCTCCCCAGTCACGCCAGTTCGCTCAACGGATAGCGAAGCGGTAGCGAGTCATCGAGCGTCGGGAACCTCCGCACGCGACTGGCTCCCCAGTCTTCAGTCCCTCTTTCACACTTAGCGGTGAAAATTTTTTTATTGAGACTGCCTCCTGTCTTTAAGCACAATTCACCTATATGAGAGTTAAGCTAACTTCGTAGGCTCTTGAAGTTTTTTGGTGTAATTTACAATCGGAAATATAGTTTACTTAGTTTATAATTTTGTAGCTAAGATTATAAAATATTCAGCGAGCATTCAGATGCTTCTGGGGCATTTATTCATAGCTGTTTCTACTTTCGCCAGTCCCAGTTCAAAATTACTCAAGTTATGAAGGATTAGCTCGCAGTTATAAATAAAATGGAGAGAAGCAATACTCTATCTACTCCCTGTTGGATAAATTGGAGTATTTTCAGACCAACACAAAATATATTAACGATGAGAATAGTTCCCAGATTCGATGTTCATCTAGGCAATCAAAGGTTTTTACCACAAGCACTCAAAAGGAGCCAACGATAATTGTATGGAGAAATGTTTAAAGTTTGTATGAAAGCTTTAACAAAAATCACAGATGTTTTTTTAGCTTATTTCAGTTAAATCTGCTAATTATCTAATGATAGTATTGCCATGAATGCACATCGAGGATCTGCTGTGCTCAGTTCTGCAACTTTAAAAGTGCAACCAGCTGCAACAGGACTGACTGAAAATCATCGCCTGCGGCTATTTTCTGGCTCTGCCAATGTACAACTGTCTCAAGAAGTCGCTCGTTATTTGGGGATGGACTTGGGGCCAATGATTCGCAAAAGATTTGCGGATGGAGAACTATACGTTCAAATCCAGGAATCGATTCGGGGTTGTGATGTTTATTTAATCCAGCCATGTTGTCAACCCGTGAACGATAACTTGATGGAATTGCTGATCATGATTGATGCCTGTCGTCGAGCTTCTGCACGACAAATCACAGCAGTAATTCCATATTATGGCTATGCCCGTGCCGATCGCAAAACGGCAGGACGAGAGTCCATAACTGCCAAACTAGTTGCGAATCTGATTACAGAAGCTGGTGCTAACCGCGTTCTGGCAATGGATTTACACTCGGCTCAGATTCAAGGCTATTTCGATATACCCTTTGACCATGTTTACGGTTCGCCAGTATTGCTGGATTACTTGGCAAGCAAAAACTTACCTGACCTTGTGGTTGTTTCCCCTGATGTCGGAGGTGTAGCACGGGCTAGGGCATTTGCGAAAAAGCTGAATGATGCTCCGCTAGCCATTATAGATAAACGCCGTCAGGCTCACAATATTGCTGAAGTCTTAAATGTCATCGGCGATGTCAAAGGTAAAACGGCAGTTTTGGTGGATGACATGATCGACACAGGCGGCACAATTGCCGAAGGTGCGCGGTTACTGCGTGAAGAAGGAGCAAGTCGGGTATATGCCTGTGCAACCCATGCAGTTTTCTCCCCGCCAGCAATTGAGCGATTATCAAGTGGCTTATTTGAGGAAGTCATTGTTACCAATACGATTCCTCTGCCAGAAAGCGATCGCTTTCCCCAACTAGTCTTGCTATCAGTGGCGAATCTGCTAGGAGAAACTATCTGGCGGATTCATGAAGACAGCTCTGTGAGTAGTATGTTTCGCTAGCAAAGGAAAGACTGTTAACAGAAGGTTGAAGAGTTAAATACAAAGTATGAAGTTTTAAAAGTTATTTATTCTTCATCCTTTCTTAATACTTCAGCCTTATTTTTTAGATGCCAATACCTCTATTTCTATAACTACCCGTTCTAATTCTTCAGCGATCGCTGTCATTTCAGTCTGATTGAACGCATCCACAAGCGCACGGTAATACCATAGAGTTCCCTCTTTGCCTCCTTGAAAGCGTTCCCAAAGCGATTCACCCAACAGCCGATAATCTTTAAGAATAGAGCGGGCATTGTAGAGTTTGTCTGCTGCTGATACAAGCACTACTGATTGGGAAGCTGTAGGAATGTGAGCAATGTATGCTTCCTTGCGCTGTCGCCAAGGAGGTTTAGGTGTAGTATCGGTATCAGTACAACCATCTACAGTTGCTGTCACTTCGTTGCCAAAGTGAAGGCGAATTTCTTCCCGTGTTGCAGCACCGCCTTGGTCTTCTACAGCATCGTGTAAGAGGGCTGCTATAGCTTCATTTTCATTTGCCCCATATTCTAAAGCAATACTGGCGACACCTAGCAAATGAGCAATGTAAGGGACACCTGAACCTTTACGTACTTGGTTAGCGTGGAGTTGTGTAGCGTAGGTGAGAGCTGCGGTAAAGCGTTCTGCAAGCATTGTATAGAAGGAGTCAGGAGTTAGGAAGACTTCACCCATAAAGGGATGGTGTCAATTTTAGTTCAGCTTATAGCTCGGCAGCGTTTACAAAACTCTCCGCAATTGTGACGATTACGCTAGAATTGTTAAAGGTTCTTTACAGAATTTGCTGATTGTTCCCAATTCTGTTAGAACAGCCTAGCACTTAAATGTAATCTAAAATCCCCTCTAAAAGTTCACCTAAATCCTCTATGACGCTCCCAATTCGTAACGTCGCTATTATTGCCCACGTCGATCACGGCAAAACCACCCTGGTTGATGCACTCCTTAAACAGTCCGGCATTTTCCGAGAAGGTGAAGACGTTCCGGATTGCGTCATGGACTCTAACGCCCTAGAACGGGAACGGGGAATCACTATTCTTTCCAAAAATACAGCGGTTCGTTACAAAGAGACGCTGATCAATATTGTTGATACTCCTGGACACGCTGACTTCGGTGGTGAAGTTGAACGCGTACTCGGTATGGTTGATGGATGTCTTCTGATTGTCGATGCCAATGAAGGCCCCATGCCCCAAACGCGTTTTGTACTGAAAAAAGCTTTGGAAAAAGGACTCCGCCCCATCGTTGTGATCAACAAAATCGACCGTGCCAAAGCTGACCCACACGTTGCTGTTGATAAAGTTTTGGATCTGTTCTTAGAATTAGGGGCAGATGAAGACCAGTGTGATTTTACCTATCTGTTTGCCTCCGGTATGGGAGGTTATGCCAAAGAAAGTATGGAAGCAGAATCGGTAGATATGCAACCGCTGTTTAATGCGATTCTGCACCACGTTCCACCACCTGTAGGCGATATCAATAAGCCTCTGCAATTGCAAGTCACAACCCTGGATTATTCTGAATATCTGGGACGAATTGTCATTGGTAGAATTCACAATGGTGTGATCCGTGCCGGACAACAAGCAGCGTTGGTCACAGAAAGCGGCAGTATTGTCAAGTCTAAAATCACCAAATTGTTAGGTTTTGAAGGGCTGAAGCGGGTAGAACTGGAAGAAGCATCCGCAGGTTATATTGTTGCAGTTGCTGGTTTCGCCGATGCCAATATTGGCGAAACAATTACTGACCCCAATGAACCGCAAGCTTTGCCATTAATTAAAGTGGATGAACCAACTTTGCAAATGACCTTCTGGGTGAACGATTCACCTTTTGCGGGTCAAGAAGGCAAGTTGGTGACATCAAGACAAGTACGCGATCGCCTTTTCCGCGAACTTGAAACCAACGTTGCTTTGCGGGTTGAAGAAACGGATTCTCCTGATAAATTCCTGGTTTCCGGTCGTGGCGAATTGCACTTGGGTATCTTAATTGAAACCATGCGCCGGGAAGGCTTCGAGTTTCAGGTATCTCAGCCACAGGTAATTTACCGCGAAGTCAACGGCCAACCTTGCGAACCTTACGAACTCTTGGTATTAGACATTCCTGCTGATGCTGTGGGTAGCTGTATCGAACGCCTGGGACAACGCAAAGGCGAAATGCAAGATATGCAACCAGGTAGTGGCGATCGCACCCAACTAGAGTTTGTCATTCCCGCCCGTGGATTGATTGGTTTCCGGGGCGAATTTATGCGGATGACCCGTGGCGAAGGTATCATGAACCACAGCTTCTTGGACTACCGTCAACTCAGTGGCGACATTGAAGCCCGTAACAAAGGTGTTTTAATTTCCTTTGAAGAGGGTGTTGCTACTTTCTATGCTATGAGGAATGCCGAAGACAGAGGGTCATTCTTCATTACTCCAGGTACTAAAGTTTACAGAGGCATGATTGTAGGAGAACACAATCGTCCCCAAGACTTGGAACTGAATGTCTGCAAAACCAAGCAGTTAACCAACCACCGGGCTGCTGGTGGTGATGAACTGGTGCAGTTACAAGCACCAATAGATATGAGCCTTGAGCGTGCTTTGGAATACATAGGCCCTGATGAATTGGTGGAAGTTACACCGCAATCAATTCGTCTGCGCAAGATGGCGAAGAAGTTAGCGAAACGGTAATTTATAGCGGTGATTTTTCTTCCCCATCCACTCAGTTAATAACATTACAAAACAAAGCCTGCGTCAGCAGGCTTTTTATGTCAAGTACTATTGTAGTAGTTAAATGTAGTACTATACGCTAGTATAAATTAATCAATCCATTTAAAGCGAGTCAGTAAATTTGATTCGCAACATACTAACTAGAGAATTTTTTATATGAGCGATGGAAACCACAATAATACTTACAACATATATTTAGGGGCTGGTGGTAACTTTAACAAATCTATTTCTATTGAAGGTAATTATTTACAAGTACACGGTAATTACATAAATATTAGTCAGGATTTATCTGAAGCTGCTACACAGATACAAGAGTTATTATGGCAGTTAGAAAATCGAGGTTATAATCGCCAAGATGCTCAACAGAAGGTAGCTAAAGACTGGGCAAATGAAGTTCAAAACAACCCTAGAGCTAAAGGTAAACTTGTTAAATTAGGGCAATCTCTACGCGATGCTGCTGCGAGTGCTGTCATAGGAGAAGCTACACTAAATGTTATTAAATTAGTTTTTGCTTCATTAGGAATTCCTCTGCCATTTTAAAGTGTCAATTACTCCTATGCCATAAAGCATTTATCAGAAGTTGAAATTATGAAAATTCCAATAAAGCAAATATTCAGAGAGTTCTATTTTCTGAGCAATCGGCTTTCTTTGGTAGAGAAGGTAATATACGGTTTTTTTAGCATAGCTTTAATTAGGGCTGTATATCTAACCATTCTTAATTTCTCAAAAAAAATCATCAATTATGTTTTAGAAAACTATCAGATGATTTTTGCTATTTTTTTCGGCGGATTAGCTATACTCATATTTGGATTAGGTTTATATTTATATATTTCAAGAGCTAGACATAAGCAAAACAGTTTAGATGAAAGCTCAATAGATGATGATACAAACGAAACTTGTAATATCTATACAGAAGGTAATTATAACGAAAATATTAATATTAATGGCGATCAAATTGAAATCTATGGAGATGTTATTAACATAAATCAGGATTTTTCAGGAATTGCTAAAGAAATTCACAATTTAATAACTGATCTGAAAAATCAAGGTTATAGTGAAGAAGACGCTAAAACAGAAATTTCAACTGAATTAGCAGAAGAAGCCCGTAAAAAGCCCAAGGTTAGAAAAAAGCTTTTTATGTGGAAAAAATGTTTTAGTACTAACACTACGAAAACTAATGATGAAACTGAAGTAGCAAGAGAAGTTGTTACTAGCGCTACAGCTTATAGTCATACTTCTTCTAAAGATTTTACTGAAGTAGTATCGGGGCATTATCATAAACTAGATGAATTACTTCAAGCTAGAAAATGGCAAGAAGCTGATTTAGAAACGGCTAATATTATTTATGTGATATCTCATAAAGAGTTACCAGAAAATTCAATATATAGAAGAAAATACTATGAAAATTATTTTAGCGTTGAACATATTCGAGTTCTTCCCAAAAAACACTTAAATAATATAAATAAACTCTGGTTAAAGTATAGCGATGGACGGTTTGGATTTAGCGTTCAAAAACGTATTTGGAAACATCTTGGTGGTGGTTCTGATACTACTTATAATAGTGAGGAAATACAAAAAAAATTTGGTGATGAAGTTGGCTGGCGGAAAGAAGGAGATTGGGTATACTACTCTGATATTTACTACTGGCGAACAGCACCATCTGGGCATCTTCCAATACTTTTAATGCTAAAATCAGGTAAATCCAACCGATGTAATATTGATTTTGCAATACTAGAAGTCATTGTTGGGCGTATGTAATTGTTTCCAGTTAAACCCCAAGGTGTAGGTTGGGTTGAGCAATGCGAAACCCAACAATAATCAAGGTATTGAGTTAAGGCAAAGAAGCCCAACTTACAATTTTTTTATGCGTAAGACTTGGTATCATTAGCAGAATGTTACTTAAAAAAACAAGTGCCTCGCAGTGATATTGAACGGATCAGAGAACAGATTAGACTCCGCCAATATGATATGTCAGCCCATGCAATAGAAGAAATGGCTGAGGATATGCTGACGATTTTAGATGTGGAAGAAGCTGTTCTGAGTGGTCAGGTCATCCGGGTTGAAAAAGATGATCCAAGAGGAACAAAATATATAGTAGTAGGAACTGGATTAGATCAACAAACGCCTGTTGGGATCGTTGGGCGTTTCGCAAGCAACGGACGTTATCTGATGATTACTGTTTATGAAGTCACTAAGCTTGAGGGCTAGCCGTATGTATGGATATAGATGCGAGTATTGCGAAGGAACCGTTCAACCTCGAACTGTAAAGCGTGAGGCATTTAAACATAGAGATGGATTTGTCATTCTTGAAGATGTAACCATTGGCGTTTGTGATACCTGCGGCAATCGGTACTACTCAGCCGATATTCTTCATGCTGTTCATGCTGTTGCAACTGGAGCAAAACCCCCTGAAAGAACCGAACAAATTCCGGTCACTCATCTAGAATCAGCATAATCAACGCCGCGTAAGGTTAGATTGTCAGGTTATAAACTTGTAAATGGAATTTGAATGGAATCCAGATAAAGCGACACTAAATCTTGAAAAGCATGGTGTTTCTTTTCAGGAAGCCGCAACCGTATTTAATGACCCTTTATCTGTAACTTTCCCTGATTTTGACCACTCCATTGCAGAAAATCGCTACGTTATTATTGGCTTATCTAGGTTTGAACAACTCTTAATTGTTGCACATATTGATAGAGAGGAAAAGATACGAATCATCAGCGCCCGAAAAGCTACCCGCCAAGAGAAGAGGTTTTATGAAGAAAGAAGTTGAAAACGAAATCGAAGATGAATTACGTCCCGAGTACGACTTCGCTCAAATGGAAGGGGGGGTTAGAGGTAAATATGTTGAGCGATATCGTACAAAAACGAACCTAGTGCTGCTAGACCCCGATGTTGCCCAAGCTTTTCCCAACGATGAAGCGGTGAATAAGGCATTGAGATTGTTAATCCAGATTGCCCAACGCCAGCAGTCCAATACTACTGTGCAACAAACAGAATAAAAGTGATTGGCAAGAGTCAAAGTCAAGAAGCGATCGCTAAAAAAGCTTGGCAAGCAGAAGGCGAATCTATCCCTGAACCCAACGCCGCGTAATTTTAGATTTTCAAGTTATCACTAAAGACTATAGTTTAGGACTTACGCAAAATACTTCTCTAACTCTCATTCCTCCGTGTTCTCTGTGCCTCTGTGGTTCGATTCTTCCGTAACTTGTGCGTAAGTTCTATAGTTAAGAGATTATCGGTAAGAAGCGATCGCATCACCCCCTTTTAATAAGCTTGCAATACTGTGAATTTCAGTTGGTATTGGGTTAAAAAGGATACTATGAAAATCATTAAACCCATCACCAACTGGTTAGAAACCCACGCTAGTGCCCCTGCACACAGCGGTTGGGTACTAGCAGGAATTGCTATTTGTTTTTTTGGGGCTGGCATCAATACAATGGCTGGCTGGCTGTATGCGATTAGCGGCGTTAGTTTTGCCCTTTTGGCTGTAGCAGCAGTTTTACCACCGCGATCGCTTACAGGTCTATCCATCACACGCCTTCCCATCCAGCCAGTATCAGCAGGTGACGACCTGACGGTGGAATTAGAAATCCACAATCAGACACAGCAACCTGTAAGCTTGCTGCAAGTCGAAGATATATTGCCCTTCGTTTTGGGGAAACCAGTACAAAAGGCAATCGAAACAATTCCTAGTAAAGATAGTTACCGTTGGGTATACTACCAACCTACCCAGTGCCGGGGTATCTATCGCTGGCACACAGTCGAATTAGGTACTGGTGCCCCTTTGGGATTGTTTTGGTGTCGCCGTCAGCGTGAGTCTGCTGCGATAGCAATTGTCTATCCGACTGTATTACCTCTGACTACTTGCCCCTTAATCGATGAAATTGGACAAGAAGAAAATAGGAGAAGCGATGCTCGTGGCAGACCTTTGCAGACAGCAACCACAGGGCTAGTGCGATCGCTACGTCCTTACCGCATCGGAGATCCCACCCGTCTGATTCACTGGCGTACTAGTGCCCGCTACGGCGAATTACGAGTACGAGAGTTAGAAATAATCACAGGCGGACAAGAGATAATTATTGCTCTTGACAGTGCGGGCAATTGGCAAGCAGAAAACTTTGAGCAAGCAGTAATTGCCGCAGCCTCACTGTATTTTTATGCACAGCATCAACAAATACAAGTGCAGCTATGGACAGCATTGACAGGTTTAATCAAAGGCGATGCCTGCGGCAAGCCCGAAGGTCTACGCTCTGTTTTAGAAACTTTAGCAGCAACCACATCCCAAGAAGATGCTAGCGCCAGAGAGGTTGAAAGCTACCCCTTGATTTGGCTGACTCAAAACCCCCAGACCCTTTCTTCTCTACCTCAAGGTAGTCGTTGGATGTTGTGGCAGAATACGTCTTCCGGAACAGAACAAGTCGTAGTCAATTGGGATTATCCTGGGATTATTATCCAAAGCGAACAAGCATTACAACCCCAGATGCAAAAACCGTTACGTTCATCATGAACTCATACTTTTATATATTCAAAATCCTAATGAATGCTCGCAAGTTAAACTTCTGTAATGCCCCAGAGGTTTTTGATCCCAACATGCTGGACATACAGGGTTTTGAGCAACAGTCAGTCAAATTGAAAAACTAAGGTTGGGGAAATACACCCAGTAATAGCTTAGTGAGGCTGATGTACAATGCAAAGAAATATTTAAATTATGAGCCGCCGATCCACATGATCTCATCAGAAGCTAACACAAAATCCAGCGAGAAAAGCCTAGAAGCAATGCGGCATTTTTCCGAACAATACGCCAAGCGTACTGGAACGTACTTCTGTTCTGAACCTTCTGTGACAGCAGTCGTAATTGAAGGACTAGCCAAACATAAAGACGAACTAGGTGCGCCTTTGTGTCCCTGTCGCCACTACGAAGACAAAGAAGCTGAAGTTCACGCCACATATTGGAACTGCCCTTGCGTACCAATGAGAGAACGCAAAGAGTGCCACTGCATGTTGTTTCTCACCCCAGACAACGAGTTTGCTGGAGACAAACAAGAAATTTCTCTCGAAACAATCAAAGAAGTACGAGATAGTATGGCATGAGCGAAACCATGCCCCAAGAGTTCTGGCAAGGCGTAGAACAGTTCAACTCACGACAGTTCTATGCCTGTCATGATACTTTAGAGGCTCTGTGGATCGAAGCTAGCGAACCAGAAAAATCCTTTTATCAAGGCATTTTGCAAATTGCTGTAGCCCTGTATCATCTGGGTAATCGTAACTGGCGAGGATCTGTGATTTTACTAGGAGAAGGCAGCAATCGCCTGCGGCGTTACCCATCTAATTATGGGGGTATTGATGTCGACGAATTACTTAGTGAAAGCGTCGCATTGTTGAAGACACTGCAACAAATCGGAGCAGACAAAATTACCGCCGCCAGCGATCTGGATGAACAAGAAGCATTGACTTTGCCTAAGATTTTGCTAACTAATAATTAGTAAAGTTTACTCAGGTGCTTCGGATCGGGAATTGGGGAATGGGAAACTCTTTCCTATTCCCCAATTTTCTTGAAGGGGACTGGAAACTGGGCAGGAATTCAATTAGTTCTTCTGCTTCCCCTAATCCTCCGCCCTGTGCATCATCACAAATGTCAAGGCTGGCGAAACCTCAAGGTTTGGCAAAGCGTCACTATTTCAGCCAGTAGTTATCGTCAGTTATTCCAGATAGTAGATTTTGTCTCTGGAGAAAGTACTTGAGATAATTAGTATACAAGCTGAAATCCCTAATCCCAAATTGCTATGATGTCCTGCTATCAATCGCCCATTTCACAGATGCGTCGCTTTGGATTAGCCTTACTGCTACCAGTTAGTCTGTTAGGAACTATCGCTTTCCCCACCCAAGTGCAAACTGCTACGGCACAAACATCTGGAGGAAATAGCCCGCTCACCATCCACTCTGATTTTCAAGAATATAACGCCAAAACCCAAGTAGCAACTGCTCGCGGCAATGTGCAAATGTTGTATCCTACTCGGGGAATTCAAGCAACAGCTGCCCAAGCACAATACTTTACCAAAGAACGCCGGATCGATCTTAGTGGCAACGTTTATATCTTACAAAAAGGTGGTAACAGTATTCGGGCGGAAAAAGTGGCTTATCTAATTGACGAAGGTCGATTTGTCGCCTTACCCCAATCCAACCGTCAGGTAGAGTCTATCTACATGGTGAACGAATCCGAGAATGGCGGACAATCTAACACACCCGCTCCAAGTACACCAGGTTTAAGGCGTTCTAATTAGCATCTACTACCAACAAAAGGCGCGAATTGTGAAAATTGTCCTAGAGAATATTCATAAATCTTACGGCAAACGACTTATTGTTAATCGCGTCAACCTTTCCATAGCGCAAGGCGAAGTCGTCGGTTTATTAGGCCCTAATGGCGCGGGTAAAACGACGACCTTTTACATTGCTAGTGGTTTAGAAAAACCCAATCAGGGAAGAGTCTGGCTAGATAATCTAGAAATTACCAGTCTGCCAATGCACAAACGGGCACGATTGGGCATTGGTTATCTAGCTCAAGAAGCCAGTGTTTTTCGTCAACTCTCGGTACAGGACAATATTCTTCTAGTGCTAGAGCAAACCAATGTGCCACGATGGGAATGGCCAAAGCGACTACAAACTTTACTGCGGGAGTTTCGCTTGGAAAAAGTGGCTAATAGCAAGGGAATTCAACTTTCTGGTGGTGAAAGACGACGGACGGAATTAGCAAGATCCTTGGCAGCAGGACGGGAAGGGCCAAAATTTTTACTTTTGGATGAACCATTTGCTGGAGTCGATCCCATTGCCGTTTCAGAAATTCAACAAATTGTGGCACAACTGCGCGATCGCGGTATGGGTATTTTAATTACAGATCACAATGTCCGCGAAACTTTGGCTATTACTGACCGCGCCTACATTATGCGTGAAGGGCAAATTCTCGCTTTTGGCACAGCGGAAGAACTCTACAACAACCCTCTCGTGCGGCAATACTACTTGGGCGATAACTTCTTAGCCTAAATTATCAACAAATATTTAGTTAATAATTAAAAGGAAATTTTTTATACTTGACCATTTATTCACAATTAATTTTGCGCTTTTGATTAAGCTACTGGGATTGGATATGCTTGCATCACCTGGGTCACCCATGTTGAATTTTTCAAGTCGTTTATGAAGTCAACAAAGCTCAAATCATTCTATAGCCTCAAGTCGCTGCTGCCTTTCACAATCATGGATCGCTACTTGACCAGCGAATTGATACCAACATTTTTATTTGGCGTGGGTGCTTTCTCATCAATTGGTGTGACCATTGATGCTGTATTCGATCTAGTCAGAAAAATAGTAGAGTCTGGGCTACCTGTAGACATCGCCATTCAGGTTTTTTTGTTACAGTTGCCAGAATTCATCGTTTTAGCCTTCCCTATGTCCACGCTGCTAGCTACTTTGATGACTTACAGTCGTCTTTCTAGCGAGAGCGAACTAATTGCTCTACGTGGCTGTGGTGTAAGTGTGTATCGGATGGTGCTGACTGCTGTAGTGTTGAGTTTTATAGCCACAGGAATGACATTTTTGTTTAACGAGCAAATCGCACCAGCAGCAAAATACCAAGCAAATGTTACCTTGGAGAGTGCCCTTCAGTCTGATAAGCCAATTTTAAAGCAGCAGAATATCTTTTATCCCGAATACCGGGACGAAACCGAACCAGATGGTACTAAGAACAAAATACTATCACGCTTATTTTATGCTGACCAGTTTGATGGTAAGCGGATGAAAGGATTAACAATTATAGATCGTTCCACAAAAGGTGTGAATCAAATTGTAGTAGCAGAATCTGCTGAGTGGAATGGCTCTCAAAGCGTTTGGGATTTTTACAACGGCACCATTTATTTAGTAGCTGCGGATAGCTCTTATCGCAACATTTTGCGGTTTGAACACCAACAACTGCAACTACCCCGTACACCATTAACTCTGACAGAAAAAAACCGGAGCTATGGTGAGATGAATATTAGTGAAGCGGTAGAACAACTAGCAGTGGAACGTCTCGGTGGCGATCCTCAAAAAATTCGTAAGCTTCAAGTAAGGATTCAACAAAAAATTTCTTTGCCCTTTGTATGTGTAGTTTTTGGTTTAGTAGGTGCAGCTATGGGAACCATACCCCAACGTACTGGGCGAGGAACAAGTTTTGCTATTTGTGTGGTAGTGATTTTTTCTTACTACTTAATTTTCTTTATGAGTGGTGCGATCGCACAAGTAGGTATCCTTTCTCCTTTTATGGGAGCTTGGTTACCCAACTTTATCTTTTTTATAGTAGGTGCATTCTTATTAATACGGGTAGCCAAACGGTAAATTGAGGGAGACGAGGAGCAGGGGGAGATGAAGAAGTAGTTTTCCTAATCACCAATCCCCAGTCCCCAATCCCCAGTCTCGTCATTCCTCAATTACAATCAAGGATGGTAATTTCGACATTCAGGTGCGTCTGGATTGTCTTTACAGTATTCTTCAAAGGATATTTTGGCTGAAACCATGCTTTCAGCTTTTTGGTGAGCTGCTTCTGCTTGGAGTTCTTCTACTTCATCCCAGGCAGTAGCACAAGCTTTAGAATAAGCACCATGCTCAGTACAAATGGCACGAGCCTCCTCAATCGCTTTTTGAATTCTCGCCTCCAGAAATAGTGCTTTTGGTGTTTCCACAAAGTTGCTTTTGGTCAAAATGTCGGTAATCGAGATAATGCCCAACAACTTGCCTTGAATCACAGGCGCTCTATGAATACCAAGTTTGGCAAACAACCTTGCTACATATTCCACACCCAACTCAGGATTTACGACAATGCAGGGCTTGCTCATAATTTCGTAAACCCGTATTTGCTTGGGGTCTTTACCGTAAGCTATTACCTTATAAACAATATCCGTTTCAGTGACGATACCATAGGCATCATCATCATAGCGACGATCCACAACCAGAGCGCGCAATCTTTTTTCCTTCATCAGCCCCACTGCTTCAGCGACTGTCGCCGAACCGCGAATGGTAACTACATCCTTGGTCATGATATCTTCAGCTTTCATCATTGCTGTAGTCTCCTGGTAAATATTACGGTGCGGTACTTGTACCGTTTTTCAAATGTTGCTACAAGCGAATGGGTATCATGGGTATATCGAAGCATGACAGCGCACAATTTAGTAATTAGTACCGCTACGCGGAATTAAAAATTAAAAATGCCTTATTTCTAAGTTTGTGAAGCATTTTGAATGGTATTCTTATTTCCGCCGCAGTGTACTAGAGAGTGAATGAGTTGAAATTTTGGCCAGCCACAACAATAAGTTAGTGCAGCTTTCGATTCCTGATGATATCCAAAGTAACCAAAGCTCAAAATCTCATTTAGGAGTTAGCAGTTAAAGAACTAGAACAGGTAAACAAACAATAATTTTGGAATAATACATACTTAATTCTAATGACTAAATAGATACTTAAAGGCTAGGATAAAACTACCACTTAACTTCGATTGAGATAAGCTGTTAAGTAAGAAAATTGCACATTAACTCGAGTACACTGTTGACCGCTGACAATTACCAGTCACTAGTTAACGACCACTATAAGTATTTATGCGTTATCAGCTATGCCACATCGCCATTATCCCCCCGCTTACTTACGCTATCTCAAGGCCAGGTTATGGAATTTAGCTAAACCTAGTTTTTGGGGCACAGCAATATTTTTATCTGTGGTAGGGCTGGTAATTCGAGAATACTGGTCTAACCCTGATTTTTTCACTCATAAGCAAAACAAAGAGGTAACGTCTCTACAGCGAAATAACTCCTCCCTTTCAGCTGAAGATAAAGCGATCGCAGCTGACATTGATAATTTACCAGCTCTGTATAGTGACTTGCAGCAAGTAACTTTACCAGTAACGGTAAGTAACTCCAAAGAGAATCAAGCAAACAAAAGCAAAAGCGTATTAGATGTAATTAATAAACAACAGTCTTCTAAAGGGCTGAAATCAAATTCTGGTCTAGGGACATCTAATGATACACCTGTACCCAAGGAAAAAAATCCCTTTGTATTACAAGCAGAAAATTTATTGCAGTTTGGCACGCTTGATAGTGGTAATCAATTGTCAAGTGTTAAATCTTTAAATGCATCTTCTGAACCAACAGGGATAACACAAACTTCTTCTAGGTCGGGAATTGGATTAGTTAATCAAACCGATAAAAGTCAAAATAGAAACTCTATCAGTTCTTTACAAACACCACTGAATCAATCGGTAAATCAGCCACTTTCAAGCTTCAATAGAGCAAGTTTAAGTCAACCCAATACCTTTGGGTACGACTCTTATAGAGGAATACAGACTCCATACACTAACGGTTCACCTAGCCAGACTTATTCACCTACTACAGGGCTAAACACTGGGACAGGTTACATTCAGCCGACTGTACCAAACCAAACCCTAAATACCTACAATAACTTGAATAACGGTCAGGCATTGCCCAGTCATACTTTTTCACCTAACACAAGTCTAAACACTGGGACGGGTTACATTCAGCCAACTGTAACCAACCAAACCCTAAATACCTACAATAACTTGAATAAAAGTCAGGCATTGCCCAGTCATACTTTTTCGCCTAACACAAGGCTAGACACTGGGACGGGTTACATTCAACCAACTGTAACCAACCAAACCCTAAATACCTACAATAACTTGAATAACGGCCAGGTGTTGCCCGGTCAAGTACAAACAACACCAGTGACACAGCCCGCCAACTCTGTAGCACCGAGCAATATTTCACCTTTTTCAATCCAGACTCTCAACCCAAATATTGTTACATCTACAACCCCCGTAGTACCTAATAATTACGGTAATTACATCTGGCAACGGTCTAATTTCTCAGTACCTCGGCAGATTCCAGGACAGTACACAGGTGGGGTTCAGAGCAATGGTTACTCATATCCTTAAAAGGAAATAGTTTTTATTAAAAAGTGAGGGCGCACAGTCAGTTAGCTGTGCGCCTCTTGCTATATCTGTGTTTATCTGCAACAATGGCTACTCTGTTTGGGTTGCAAATACGGCGTTTAGTTAATACTGACAGGATGAAACCCTACCACCAAATCCCTATTGTAGAATGCGGTGAACCACTAGTAAAAATTCCTTTAGAACTGTTTGCAGTGGAATCTCCACATCCCTATGAGAAATTAGGTGCGCCTTATGGAGAACATTCCCCCTATTATCTCCGCCAAAGTGTAATTGAAAATTTAATTCAAGCTCAAAATTATCTTCATCTGTTGCTTCCCAACTGGCGTATCCAAATCTTTGATGCCTATCGTCCAGTAGCCGTACAGCAGTTTATGGTAGATTACAGCTTTGCGGAAGTGGTACAACAACGAGGACTGACTCAGGTAGACTTATTACCAAACCAACGCCAAAAGATTTGGGAGTTGGTTTATGAAATTTGGGCTGTACCCAGTTTGGATAAACAAACTCCGCCACCCCATAGTACAGGTGCTGCCGTGGATGTGACGCTAGTAAATGATGCAGGACAAGTAGTGAATATGGGTTCGCTGATTGATGAATTATCTGAGCGATCGCATCCCGATTACTATGCAAACAATTCCCACCCACAAACTCAAGAGTATCATGCCCACCGTCAGTTATTGCGAGATGTAATGCTAAAAGCGGGATTTCAACGCAATCCTAAAGAATGGTGGCATTTTTCCTTCGGCGATCAGATGTGGGCTTGGCTGAATAATCAAATTCATCCAGCCAATTTATTTACAGCCCGCTACGGCCGTATTATATGATTGCTGTAGACGCTTCGGTGACTCAACATTCTAAATAAATCCAATGCGATTGAGAGGCCAAAAGCGAAATGTTGCCCGACCGATGATATTTTGTCTGGGTAAAAAGCCCCAGTAGCGCGAATCATTACTATCGTTACGGTTGTCGCCCATCACAAAAAACTTGTCTGCTGGAACTTGCACTGGTGGAAATGGCTGATTAGCTGGTTCGGCAATATAATTTTCTGACAAAGGTTGACTGTTGAGGTAAACTTTGCCTTGAGCAACACTAATTATCTCTCCAGGCACACCAATAACCCGTTTGATAAAGGCTTGATCTCGCGGATAACCTCGACGTTGCAGTTCGGCGGGAGGCTGAAAAACGATAATATCCCCAGTTGTAGGAGGGTGAAAATGGTAAGAAACTTTTTCCACCACTAAGCGATCGCCTGTATGTAAAGTTGGTAGCATTGAGTCAGAAGGGATATAGCGGGGTTCGGCAATAAAAGTCCGGATAAAGAGTGCTAAGAATAAGGCGATCGCAACTAAAATCAGATTTTCCTGCCAACTACGCCATGTTTTTGATGACGCAGTAGCATGTTTTACATCAGTTTCCTGAGAAGTCATAGAAGTTTTCAGCCGATTTCAAAAGTGGGATAGATACCTTGATTATTTTGACGCTAAAGGTATACTTTTAAGCAATTTGGGTTTTGCAGTGATCCATATAAACATTAATCTTAGGGTTATTGCATCTACCATTTTTATGCAAAAGTACTGAGAAATAACTCTATTTTGTCTAATAAAGCACAAATTTTAGAGCGAAAACAGGAGATCCAGTTAAATATCTTAATTTTTGCAATTATAAAGCAAGGTTCTAGGAAATTTCCAAATTTGCCTGCTTTTCCTAAAAAGCTAGTTACCGACTAACCATATCGCTCTGTTAGTCGGTTTTTATGTGAGTCAATATTTGGTGAAATTAAATCCCTCTGAGGATTCATGAAACATTGTATTCATATCTTCCAAAATTAAAGACTCATATTTTCGTTTGTTTGTCAATGCATCAGTCTTAACTAATACACTTGTAATTTGAACTGGCAAAGCTATGTCTCAAAGTAGAGAATCACTATGGCCAATGTAATAACTTACAATAATGACAAAGCACTTCTTGCATACATTGAATTTTTAGCATCTAGCGCTCTGAAACTTGGTGAGGGTAATACTGATAGAGTCTTTGATTTCGAGGATGCACTCGACCAAACAGAAGCGGCGCAATTAGCTGTTGACGAGTTGAAAAAAATTCCTGAAGTTAACACTCTGTTTACAGAACGCTGGCTTCCGGCTGCAATCAATTTAGATGAGTTAAGTAAGCTTCCAGAGGGAACTTTAGGTAATATTTATGCCAGAGAAATGAAATCTCAAGGTTTCGATCCCTATTTTTACAAAAAAGTTCCTGTTGTTGATGACATCTCTTATCTGAAGATGCTTTGGAGATCCACCCATGACATTTACCATGTAGTTGGTGGTTTTAATACTGATGTGATTGGTGAAATTGGTCTACAAGCTTTCTTTTTAGCTCAAACCCCAATTCCTATCAGCGTTATGCTTTTGAGTTTTGCTCTAGTCAAGTATAGTCTTTACCAACCTGCCAATTTCAAAGCTTTAATGACAGAAATATCTCGTGGCTACAGTTTGGGTTCTCATACTCCAGGCAAGTTTATCGCACAAAAATGGGATCGATTTTGGGATGTACAACTGAGTGAAATTCGGGCGCATTTAGGAGTAAACATTATTCCGAACAACTAATACTTTGATACATTAAGCTTGTTCGCTAGACAAATTTTATGGAGCTATAGCGATTCTAAAAATCGTGTTAACTGCTCTGTCCTGATTCGTTTTTGTTGTACCTGTTATTCTGAGATAACATAGGACTTGCTTTGTTTGTTATACCAAGAGAATAGCTCCAACTGTAGCTTAATATTGTTCAATTACTATAGCCACTCATAACATCCAGTAGGTTTCACCAATTTATAATTTATAGAAGTTGGTAAAACATTACTGTCTACACTCTTTAAAATAAAATGTCAGGACGCGTTTTCTTGATATAATTGACTAAATCATTGAGGCGAACGCGACTTTGAAGATATTCAATTAGCCTTCGTGCGATCGCGCGCTTGTCCCTCTGATTAATAATTCCTTCATAAACTGGTTCTTGACCAACAAGATCGAGACAAATATCTTTCAGTTCCTCTTCGTCAAAACGATTGCTTGCCAGCAAATCTCGTAAAACACTTGCCGAGTATTCCGATACATCTTTGTGAAGTGTATCCTCAGTACTGGTGTTATCACTAGTAGTTGTCGTTAAAGAAGCGGTTTTATTCTCACTTATATTTGTTAGTTTTGTCAGCTTTTTCTCTAGCAATTCTCCTACTTCTTCTAAAGTAGTTGAACGTAAGTCTATGTAGCCTGTTGTTTTATTTATTCCAGGAATAATTGTATCGTCTATTTTGAGGGGAAGAATATATTCTCTGTTTTCTTCAAATGCTCTTGCTTGCATTTGCTCAAGTTCATGGCGAGTCCATAATTTTTTAGCATAAGCTTCAGATATAAATACTACTGTGAACAGGGCTTTATCTCTGTAAACAGTTTGCAAATGTTGATAAAGGTCTTTTCCCCAAAGGTCTGCTTGCTCATACAAATCATAAAATACCTTTATTCTTTTATTTATTAGAATTTCAGCTAGTTTTTCAGCATTGTTGCGGTCTTCTCCAGCAAAAGAAAGAGCAACTTGGTATTCATACTCCATTTTTTATCCTTTAATGATTACTATAGTAATTAAAGTTAACTAAAAAACATACTTAGAAAAATGGTTTATATCGTATCAGCAATCCCTAGCCTTTAACTAACCCCTGTCTTTCATTCTTAAATTATGATATCATGACGCGTTTTCTTGATATAATTGACTAAATCATTGAGTCGAACGCGACTTTGAAGATACTCAATTAGCCTTCGTGCCATAGCGCGGTTATTCTTATAATTAATAATTTCTTGATAGACGGGTTCTTGACCAATAAGATCGTGACAAATGTCTTTCAGATCCTCTTCGTTAAAACGATTACTTGCTAGCAAATCTCGCAATATAGCTGGCAAATCATTCACTGAATCTCTTGCGTTTGGTGTTTCTTTTGATAAGGGAATAAATATATCTGGTGCAGACTTATTTTTAGAGGGTGTTGGAGGCTTAGTTTCTGGATTAGATTGAGCTATGGTTTGGCTATTAGGTGATTCAATTGTAGTAATTGCTTGAGAGTTTTGATTTTGTGGTGCTACAGATTGATTTGACTGCTGTAATTGTAAGTTTGTTTCTAATAGAATCTCTTGACCATATTTAACAACTACAGTCCCGTTTTCGGAGCTCTCAATATGCAAATCTGGATTGTGACATAGAACTTGAAGCCATGCCCTACTATTAAATTTTTGATTCGAGTTTACCAAAGACTCACTCTCCTACTTTTGGTGCAACTATTACAATTTCACTTACTATTTACTTAAGTGTAAAAAAGCACATTTTGCAGTATTCAAAGTAATTAAATCTTTGGTTTCATAATTAAAATGTATTATATCTAAAAACTTATTTATAAAAGTTACTTTATCTATTATTAACTTCCTATACATTTTTTGATTTGACCATCATTTAATCCAAAGTTTCTAAGCTTTATATAACAATTTTCAGCTTCTGATGTAAGATTAGGAGAACAATTGCTAAAGGGTTGACCCCAGTTTAGGTATGGACTTAAAGCACCTCCTTGATTTGTGAGAATATCTATACAAGCATCAAATGCTTGGTGGTCTTGAGGACGTAGTCTTTTTTTTATAATTAGCTCCCTATACTCATTTGAGTCCATGAATTTACCAACCTAAACGCTCAGCTACAATCTTATTCAGTGGACATGCGGAATGCAAGCACTCACGGTAGCATTTTAACAATTCTTGTTTTTCTCTGATGGGCTGTTGAAATTCGTATAAGACAATTGCGATATGCTTCAAGCGCATATCTGCCCTAGCATCATCATTTACAGCCTTAAGCAGAGCATTTTCTATTGTTTCAGGCTCTAGCCCAAACTGTACTTGTCCGGCACATTCAGTAATACCAAAATTAATATCAGTAGCTTTTATTACAGCTTGTATCGCACATTTAGGGCCATAATCAGAACCAAAAAAGCTTTGAATTGAGTTTAAATATTGCCATCCTTCTTCATATTTTGACTTTGACGATAATTGATATTCTGTTGAACGTTTAAAGTAATCGCTAGAGCCTTTTAAAGTTTCTAGCATTGTATCTTTAAATAAAAATTCCTTACGCCTATATACTGTCAGTCCGAGGTGTCCTGAAAGGCGCTGGAGCAAGCTCAACTCCATCCAAGTTGCAAACCCTTCATTAACAATTAAAGTGCTATCACTCAATGCTTGGATAGCTTTTTTGTATTTCGCTTGCAATGACTGTGGATAAGGAAATTGTAGATACTCGTAATCTACATCACGAAGAAAACCGTGCTGATAAAGAATTGCTAATTGCTTTCCTATAGTTGTTTGGGTGTAGAAAAAGCCATGTCCATACTTTTCATGTAATAATAATGCTGCAATATTACCCTCTAACCAAGCTTGACCATAGTGGTCATCTTCATCCATACACAGAAGATTGTAAGCTAGGTTTTCTTTCCGAGTCGGGTTGGCTTTGGCTAAACGATCTGCCAACTTCGGATCGTAAGGGATACAGCATCCATGCACTGGTGAGTAACTGGGTGCAATGTAGTGTAGTAGTTCGTCAACCAGTGGTGCAAATCGCTGTGTAGTACTTCTAGCAACATTTAAAGCTTCTAATAAATGTTCTCTGACATTAGCTTGATACAGCAAACGTACCTGCTCGTCTGGTGTCAATAGGCGAAAGGCAATTTTATGCATTACATCTGTATCGAAATCGAGGCGAATCTGTGATACTTTGTGGTGTACTTCAGCTACCAGTCGAGCTACAACATCACGTTCTATAGTGGTAATTTTTGACTTAGTTGAGGGATAGCCATGAACTAAGCGAGTAACTTGCTGGTCTATCTCTTTTGCTTGCAGTGTAATTTTCCAATCTCCCTCGTCTAACACAGTTAAACGCCAGCGATTTACATCCATTTGCTCAACAAGCATATGTGATAATGGACACTTTAACTCTAAATGTAGCGGAATTTGTTTAGCATCGTTTGCCCAGCGAGTTACAGCCTGAACTTCAAATGGTACTCCAGTCTCGATCAGTTCTTGCGCTTCTCCTTTGCGATTTTGGAAAACTAAGTCAATTTCTGCATCTGGTACACATTGAAACTGGGCAACAGTATCCAAAAATATAGAGCAAGCATCAGTTTGGTTGGGAAAATCTATAGTCAGCCTTAAGTTTTGTTCGCCAAGCTTTTGGGGTTCGACGACCCACATTAACTGAGTTTTGCTACCAGGCGGGAGAGAACGTATTTCTATGTGTGGGTTACTGATGAAAGCGTTGCTGTCCGATTCTAGTAGGCAATGTATATGCTCTAACCGTTCTTGATGCGGATTACTTAAAGTAATTGAAAATTTGGTTCTTCTACCATATGGTACTTCGGCTTTGATACTAGCATTGCTACAATCTATGGCATTTTGATATGTTAGCCAACGAAAGGCATTTAATACGAACTTTTGATTATCCTTTTCCTTGATTTTTTTATCGCCGAATAAAACATAGTCTCCAATTACCAAAACCCGACCAGGATTAACATCAACAGTCACTAAAAAGGGTTTGTTAGTCTCTGGCAAAGTGGCGACTACATATGGCGAATATGGCAAGTTATTGAGCGTTTTGAAATAAACTGGCTTGTAAGTAGATAGCCGATGCACTTCTGAACCAAGATAATGGGGATGCAAGTAGAAAACTTCATCAGGTCGGCGGCTTAACAACTGCTCAACACGTAACCCAAAAAATTCTAATAACTGATTGATAGTGTTTTGATTTGGTTGATTTGTTTGATGCCATAGGCAATTATAATCATATACAAAAAGAAGAGATTTACCCTTTTGAACAAAGTCAATAATTGTTTCTACTTCTTCTATATTCAGAGATTTCTTAGGAGCAAATAAAACTAACAAATCATACTCATTCTCTTGCAAGTTCTGATTTAAGGATTTTCCTTCCGGCGGATGAGTAATAACTTCCCAACCTAATTTCTCCTGTTGCTCTGCCAATATACCATGTAGAATCTGCCAAGAGTCTGCTTCCCGCTCTTCTTTGGAAAGCTCCCAGCACAAAAGCTCATCATGAGATTGATCTACCAGAATTTTTTTCACTCAAGTATTCGTATATTTTTGCTAATCTTGAAAGCTAAGGTACTTCGCATTATTCACATTTTTGACATATTATTCTGTGATTGCATTACGGTGAGTGTTTGTAGTACAAAAATACCACAAAAACCAAGGATACGCTTTGTTTAGTACCAAGCTATTAATAGTAAATTTATGCAGCAAAACTTTGTCAAGCATTTTAGGTAGTTTTCCCTACTAACCGAGGAGCATAGAGAGGTTATAGCTAGAAGAAAAACCTCACCCCCTTTCCACTTGCGGGAGGAGATGAAGGTTTACGTGAATAGTCGGTAATTAAGCGAACATAATACGGTTAAAGCCAATCTCGATATGCAGAGATTTCATTCACACTGATTTCAAACGGCCCGCCTTTGCCAAATGGAGGATAAACGCGAATTTTGGCATTACTGGTAAACCGCTCTAGTCTATTTCCTAGTTGGGGAATGTTGCTGACTATATGCCAGTAAGAAACTATGTCAGGGCAATCAATTACTAACATTAGGATAGTACCATTCGTGGTGAGATACCACTGACAATTAGATAATAGTACTTGCGTAATGCGATCGCAGGCCTGATAAAAGCATCTGCCAGTAGATTGTTCTAGTTCCAGATGCAGCATTCCATCCTGTTTAGTTACCTCAGCTGGAGGTAAATCATCGGGTGGAAGCAGGGAGAATTTGGACATAACTTCGTACCTCTTGGTTGTAGCGCTGCAAACTCTCTAGGTTTTTTTGTAGATCGAAAGATGAAGGTTTGAGCGCCAATGTACCTAGATTTAATTCATCTTGAAATTTCTTGATTTTGTCGCGACAAGTGACTACATCACCAATGATTGAGTTTTCAATCAAATAGTCTTCATCGAAACAAATGTTTGTCCGGTCGAATGGTTTTTGGTTGGGATTCGTACTATTCTGCATTACTTGCGCTGAGTTGGCTTTCATTTTCTGGCTAAATTGACGGATGAAAGGTAACGCCTCACTCACTGCCTCATCGTCTGTTTTGCCAACATAAAAAAAGCGTGCTAGCATCAATTTCTCCGAACCACTGGAATTTAAGGCTCGATATTTTGCCACTGTATTCTTCAATCTCTCCAGGGAAAACGGTGGCCCTCCCATCAAAGCAAAGGAATGTCGGGCGGAAAACTCTATACCGTCATCCTCACCACTAGCTATGTATACTGGAATTTGTCTTTGCAATGGTTTCGGGTAAACTGTGAGGCGATCGCATTGATAATATTGCCCATTAAATGACACATCAGTTTCATATAAAAGCTTCTGAATCAATGCCATTGCCTCTAGCATCTGGGCACGAGATTCACCCATTGGTGTGGCAAAATGCTTGTTCTGTTGGGGAAAGGGCCCCCCTTTAGCAACCCCAAATAATAATCTTCCATTGCACAGGTTATCCAGGGTGGCAATGTCCTCCGCTACCCTAATGGGGTTATGGAATGGCAGTAATACCGCCGCTGTGCCTAACCGAATAGTTGAGGTAAGACCCGCTAGATGCGCCATCAACACCAACATCGATGGGCTGAGATTGAATTCATTAAAATGATGCTCACTGAGCCAAGCTTCTTCAAAACCTAGGCTTTCGGCTTGTTTTACCAGCGCGACTTGTTCAAAGATAGCGCGACGCGCATCTTGGTGGTGATTGTCGTAATTGCAGAAAAGTCCGGTTTTCATTGAAAGAGTTCTGAATGGTGAGCGCTGAATGCTGAGGCAGGAGTCAAGAGTCAGAAGACAAAGGAAAAGGGGAAGAACTTTGTTTAATTCCTTTCCCCCTCATCTACCTACCTTCTTGTACTAGATTGCTACCCACTGCAACTCCAACCATAAGCGTGGGTCATTGTGCTTGAGCTTTGACATGGGATCGCGTAGCAATCGCTTCGCATTCATGCAAACTACTTGAACTAGCCCCATATTGTCTGCTAGTTCTCTGAGTATTTCTTTCTGGGCTTGCACATAGGGAAGCATTTCCTCAGAGCAATAAATGCCTATATATTGCAAGCGTCTAGCAGGCCGTCCCCAAAAACAGGTGATGACTTTCACATAACACCCGTCCAGCAATTCCCCAAGTTTTGGGTAATAGTGACTGACGACTCTTGTGAATTCTTTAGCTAGGATATCTTCAGCAATCATTTTAACTGATATTTCTGTAGCGTTCATCACTATATGTAATATAGCATATCTTTGTCAGTTAAACATGACAAAAAACTGAAATATTTACAAACAAAATATTAAAATTTGCAAAAAAATGAGGTGTGTTTTTGTTGAACATCACCTCATATAAGCTGAAGGTATTAAAAAATGAAAAAGTCCAAATTTAGAACACAGAAATCAAAAAAATCACAAGCAATATTGGTGTAAGATTAATTTTAATCGAGAGAGACTTAATACTTTTTGTAGGCAAAAAGTATAACTTGTAACCTATAGCTAGTAGCCAGTCATCCAGCATTCATTCTGGCTATTCTACGGTCGCAAAGCGTTATGCCCCTCATGATTCCTGTATTGTTCTTAGTAAATTCAAAATTTCAAGTTTTAATTAATATGCATTTAGGTTGCACATTTCAATCTTACATTTTGAATTTTTAATTTCAATCATGATTATCGGGACTTGCGCTCTGCAACCAAGACTTCAGCTATCATCTCTGGCACTTCTACAAAGTCTATATATCCTTCCAAACTACTTATAGGTGAGAAAAATGTATAGTTTGGGTCGCACATTGCTGTGTCGTAAACTTGAATAAACCACCTATCTGGAAAACCTTCTACACCTAGTTCTACAATGTACCAACTCTCACCTATGAGACGAGAGTTAAAGATTGTGAACCACTCTCTATGATTGTCAGAGATATTCCAGTCTGCCATGAGAAATTCTAACGCTATTTGTCCAGCGTCGGTTGCAGTCAATAGCATTTTTACTCCTTATTTGCAACTTCAGGATTTACATCTTCCGAATTTGGAACTTCAGGATACAATCCCAATTGCTTCGCTAATTCACGAGCAACAAAAAATAAAAACTGGGCACCGTCTTGATTACCTTGATGTGCAAATGCTGTTGCTACTTGTAGCATTGTCTCTACAAAACCAGCATCAATCAATTCTGGTTGAGCTTCTAAAACTTCTGGTTCTTGACCGTTAGGACATTTAAGTAATTGGTCAATTAAATCAAAATACAGGACTTGGCGTTCTTCTGTCATGGTTAATTTGTTGATTTTGAATGAACGAAGTTTTAGTTGCCTATTGCTCGATACTTTGCTGCCACAATCTTTCTAACATTTCAATTTTTTCTTGTAAAACGGCAGCACGATAAACAAGATACCTATCGTAAACAATTATCCCTAACCCAACGAAAATAGGGGTTAATAAGATAAACCATTGGAGGATGGCAGCAAGTTTATATTGTTCAGCAGCCGTCAGCATTTGATGCACACAATTGCGATCGGAATCTGGGATGCTAGCCTGATATGAAGATGAGTTTGTACTGGCTGCTTGGGGAGATAAGGTAGCATTGTCTGCACTACTCTTTTTATATTCACAGTCTAAATTCTGTGTTTTAACCAACTCTGTATGTCTTCCCCAAACCACACTAAATACTACCAGCCCTGGAGAAAGCACCGTTAAAGTAACTAGACAAACTGTGAGAACATGTAGAAGTTTGACTTTCATCTTTGCTCTCCCTTGCTAGGTAGTATGCATCTATAAAAGAGTTGTTAGTTGTTAGTTTTCTTTCTAATTACCACTGACTACTGACCAATTACCAAATTTTCCACAAATGCTATAATTATCAACTTAGAACTAACGCACTCAGACCCTGAAAACTTTTTTCATTCTGTTAGCAATAGAAAGAAGTGAGGAGGGTTAAGAAGTCCCCCCTTGTTCACTGGCCAAAAGCCAAGGAATTTCGGGGGGTAGAGGGGAATCTCTGCGTAAATCCTATAAGTTTTATATCAGCTGCCCCTCTCGATCTGAGTTTAACTTAGCTGGATCATAATTATTAAATTTATTAAAGTTGTACTCAAAGCCTATAACCCTTATCTGAAAATAATTTCAAAAATCATTTGGGGTATGGGTGCTAGTATTTTTGAGCTAGGGTACTAGTATTTATGAAGAGGGGTTCTAGTATTTCTGCACTCAATATCAAAGCTATCTGGGCTGCTAGTAAAGGACTATTTTTACTTGAGATTATTTGCGGTTAAAACTTGTACTCAAGCAAGCATACTATATGGCGAAGAGTATACACTCAGAATCTAGAAAAAACCATTAAGAATTTTCTAGTAAATCAAGTATTCTATACTTACTAAAAAATTTTCAAAATAAGGTTAAAAATTTTCACATGTAGGAGTTTAATTTCTAACCTTCTTAATGAGTAGCCAATAGCTTCAAAAACTGAGTTTCACAAAAAAGGTAAATTAAGCAATTCAAAATTCTTAACCATCGTTATGGTAAATCAAACACAGTCGGCGACGAAAATTAATGAGAAAATTTGACAAAATTGCTTCTTGTGTCTAGTAATTTTGTGCTTTAGTGAGAGTATACAGTCTACGCAGTTACTCACACTCAACAGCAAATTGAATACTTACAAGTTGATTGTTATAGATAAATAAACTGCTCTAGATTTAGGATTTTAGGAGTTACTTAATGCGGATTGCTCAAGATGTAACAGAACTTATTGGACGAACTCCTTTAGTTCAGCTAAATAAAATTCCCCAAGCTGAGGGAGTCGGAGCGAGGATAGTTGTCAAGCTAGAAGGTATGAACCCAGCCGCTTCAGTGAAAGACCGCATCGGAATCAGTATGGTACTCTCAGCAGAAGCAGAGGGTTTAATTGAGCCTGGAAAAACAATTTTAGTCGAGCCAACTTCAGGTAATACGGGTATTGCTCTAGCGATGGTAGCAGCAGCGCGTGGCTACCGTTTGATTTTGACAATGCCGGAGACAATGAGCCAGGAAAGACGAGCTATGCTCAGAGCCTATGGTGCTACTTTAGAATTGACACCAGGCGCTGAAGGAATGCGGGGGGCAATTCGTAAAGCTGAGGAAATTTTGGCGAATACACCCAATGCATATATGCTGCAACAGTTCCTTAACCCAGCTAATCCCAAAATTCATCGGGAAACTACTGCCGAGGAAATTTGGGCAGACACGGATGGAGAAGTAGATATTGTAATTGCTGGGGTAGGTACTGGTGGTACAATTACTGGTATTGCAGAAGTCTTAAAACAACGTAAGCGTAGTTTGCAGGCGATCGCAGTTGAACCCAGCAACAGTCCAGTACTCTCCGGCGGTGAAGCCGGGCCTCATAAGATTCAAGGTATTGGGGCTGGGTTTGTCCCCGATGTTCTGCGCCTAGAATTGGTTGATGAAGTAATTAGAGTCAGCGACGAACAGGCGATGTCCTATGGACGGCGTTTGGCAAAAGAAGAAGGATTATTGTCTGGAATATCTTCTGGTGCGGCTTTGTGTGCTGCCATTCAAGTAGGTAAACGTCCAGAAAATGCCGGACGTTTAATAGTAATGATTCAGCCTTCCTTTGGCGAACGCTACCTCAGCACACCCATGTTTCAAGACTTGACCTTAGAAACTGCTAGTGTCCGTTGATAGTGGGGAGATGAGGGGGATGAGGGAGACGCGGTGAGGCAGGGACGCGGAGACACGGGGACACGGGGACAGAGAGAATAATTCCTAACTCCTACCTCCTAACTCTTGTACAGACGCGTAGACGCTCGTAAGAGCGGCTTCTCGTAAGAGTATAATCGCGTCTCCACTCTAACCCCTACCTCTTGCCTTCTGCCTAATGGGAATCTCAATCACAAACTCAGCACCCTTTCCAGGTTCAGAAATACACTCTATCTTGCCACCGTGTTTATTGACAATTATCTGATAGCTAATTGATAATCCTAAACCTGTGCCTTGTCCCACAGGTTTTGTAGTAAAGAAAGGGTCAAATATCTTTTGTTTAACGCTTGTAGTCATTCCCGAACCATTATCTTGAATAGAGATGGCTATCCAATCGGGATTAATTACTTTAGTACAAATACTAATCTTACTAGGATTATCTTTGATGTTTGCTGCCGTTCTTTCTTCGTTGTACTTATCTAAAGCATCAATCGCATTATTCAGGATGTTCATAAATACTTGATTTAATTGTCCAGCGTAACATTCTACATTGGGCAACTCTCCATACTCTTTGATAATTTTAATAGCGAGATGTTCTGGCTTTGACTTCAGACGATTCTGCAAAATTAACAGAGTGCTATCTATTCCTTCATGAATATTCACAGGTTTCATATCAGCTTCGTCGAGCCGAGAGAAATTACGTAAAGTCAAAACAATTTCCCGAATACGCTGCGTACCAATTTTCATAGAAGATAAAACTTTAGGTATATCTTCTATAACAAAATCGAGATTCATGTCTGCTATGAAGTCCTCGATTTCTAGTACAGGATTAGGATAAGTATCCTGGTAAAGGTTAATTAAATTAAGTAGGTCATGAGTATAATCATCAAGGTGACCTAGGTTGCCGTGAATGAAACTCACAGGATTATTGATTTCGTGAGCAACTCCAGCAACCATCTGGCCTAGACTGGACATTTTTTCTGTTTGAATGAGTTGTGTTTGTGTAAGTTTGAGTTCGTGCAGCGTTTGTTCTAATCGCAGATTTTTTTCATTTAATTCTTTAGTTCTTTCTAAGATTTTTTCTTCTAAATTCGTATATAGTCGAGCATTCTCTAAGGAAATAGCTGCTTGTGAAGATAAGAGTTTTAGTATTTGTAATCTATCAGAAGTAAACACTCCCACTGTTAAATTATTCTCTAAGTATAGTAGACCAATTAACTTGCCCTGACGAATAATAGGCGTACACAATATGGACTTAATTTTATTGTTGACAATATAAGGGTCGGTTGCAAACATGTCCTCAGAAATTGCATCTGCTAGAACCACATCTTTTTTAGTTCTTTCTACATAATTGATTACAGATATCGGCAACTGCTTACTAGTTTCAATTGGTATTGATTGACCTACTATCAACTCATCTCTATCAACAACTGCTTGAGCTTCGATGAGCAATTTGCCTAATTTTTTCAAAATCAGAAAACCAGTTTCAGCACCAGCATTCTCAATCACAATTTTCATTAATTTTTCGAGCAAATTGCTCAGTAAAATTTCTTCAGATAGGGCTTGTGATGCTTTAATGCCTGTGATTAAATCTAGTCCGCTAGCTTTAGTGCTAGCAGTGGAAGAAGTTATGTTAGGATTTGTAACTTGCTCTTGTGTTGATGCCTTGGCAATTAACTCTGGATATGTAGATTCCAAATCTTTTACTTTAGCGATCGCACCCCAGCGAACATAACCATAGTGCGCCTTTGTCATGTATAATAAAGCGAACTCGTTACGTCCCAAAGTCAAATAAAATTCTGCTGCTCGTTCGTAAGCTAGCGCCTCTTCTTGAATATATCCAGCACTACCTGCACCCCGAATAGCTCGATCGTAATAATCCATTGCCACTAAGTATTGTCCTAGCGATCGCGCTTTTTCTGCCTCTACAAGGTCATACTTATGCTGATTATTGACTGGAGCATGAAAAACCCATTCTTGCAATTGCTGCTGATTTACTTCTACTAGTTCTAAAGCTTCTCTTAATTCACGCTCTCGATCTAATTGTGGTTCAGAAGTGCGAGATAGATAAAGAGCAAGAAGCCCCAGCGAATAATAAAAATTATATTGGGCTATATGTGCAGATCCAGTCACTGCTGGTTCATATGGTTTAGCTAACCTAGCATTCTCAACAGCTTGAACATAATTTCTCAAGAAATAATAAAGAATGGTTTTAGCCCAATATACATAAAAAATAACTGTAATGTTGCCTGTTAACTTTGGCATCATTACTAATTCATCAAAACTTTCACCTTGGAGGTAAAATTTATTATTTACTCCTTCAATAAGCTGCAATATTAATTCTCTCCATATTTGCAGAGAAAAAGTAAAATAATCTTGTTTTATTTGATTTGCTAAGCTTAGATATTGAGCCTGTTTTTGCTCAATATTTGCCAGATTTTCTCCAGCAAAAAAAAGATGCGTACAAACTACCGTACCATTATAACCAACATACTCAATATCCCCTGTTTCTAGACCACTTTGAACTCCTTCTTGCAGCGGATCTATAGTTTCTTGAATATGTTCTTTCCAATGTCTAACAAAAATGTTGAATAGTCCATATACCTTAGCCTTTAACTCTCTAGCATCGAATTTTTCTAAAAGTTTTAAAGATAATTTACCAAATCGATATCCCGATTCAATATCCTGAAGAGGCCCGCATAAAATTAACCCATAAAAACTATAAGCATAAGCTGCAAAAGATGAATTACCATGTTGGACACAAAGATTGACCATAGTAAAAGCAATCAATGGTAAAATAGCAGGCTCTGTTATGTAAGCAGGAGGCATTGCTGTCATCAGTATTCTCATAGCAGCAAGTTTATTAGCATCAGTCATTTCTGGCAGATTCGCTAACTCTTCAATCCTTAACTCTGCTGGTGGGGTTTGAGATAAAGATACTCCCAGCATTTCCAGAACCTGCAAATCCATATCTAATGCTTCTCGCATTTTATTTTGAGAAACATAAAACTGAATCTTCTTTTCATATACTTTGACTGTGTCGAGAATAGTTCTACTATTTTGTATAACACTCTCAAAAAGTGCTTCTGCTTGTTCAAAATTCGTGTTTAAATATTCTGCTTCTACCGTTTCTACATGGAGAGCAAGAGTCAACTGATAATCTTCTTCCCAGCTACCATCCGCCAGCATTTCTAAACCTAGCTTAAAAAACTTGACAGCAGATTCATAAGCAGCCGAATCCTTAGCTTTGCATCCAGCCATTAGATTTAATTGAGCTAGGTTATATTTTTCTTTCTGAGAAACAATTAACTCAGCACCAATATTAAGTTGATTGACAATATCAAATATATTTTCGTCTAGAGAATCTTGTTCGATACTTTTTAAAAGCAATCGACCAATTGTTAGGTGAACTTCTTTTTTTTGCTCTTCAGGAATCAACGCGTAGGCAGCTTGTTGGACGCGATCGTGTAAAAATTTGTAATCAACGATCAAATCATCAACTTGTTCTAAAAGCTGTGGCAGTTTGTAAGTATTATCTAGAGGTAGAATTAAACCAGCTACTAGTGCTTGCCATAGTTCATCTGCTGTATCTTTTCGAGATTTTTCGTTAATAACAGAAAGTATCTCTAAATTAAACCGATTACCAATACAGGCAGCTAACTTTAAAATATTCTGAGTACTCTCCTGTAATTTTTGGATCTTCCCAATCATTAGTTCGACAACATTATCGGTAATTCCTACCTCCTGAATTTGCTCAATTTCCCACTGCCAACGACCAATATTAAAGTCAAAGCTAAGTAGACTTTCCTGATAAATATACTTGAGTAGCTGAGTTAAGAAGAAAGGATTACCACCAGTTTTATTGAATATTAATTCTGCTAGGGGTTTAGCTGTTTCTAGATCGCATTTAAGAGTATCAGTAATTAATTGATATACATCAGTAATTTTTAAAGCTTGGCAAATGATTTTTGTGACAATGAAATTAGTCTGTTCAATCTCGTGCAAAATCAGCATTAATGGATGAGTAGTATCTACCTCATTGTCTCGATAGGCTCCAATCATGAATAGATATTGGCTATCGGGATCTGTAGTTAATAGCTGAATCAATTTGAGAGAAGCCAAATCTGCCCATTGTAAATCATCTAAGAAAAGAACTAAGGGATGTTCTTGTTGGGCAAATACACCTATGAATTTTTGAAAAACTAAATTGAAGCGATTTTGAGATTCTGTTGTTCCTAATTGTGGTACTTCTGGTTGTTCACCAATAATCAGTTCTACTTCCGGAATTACATCAATAATAATTTGAGCATTAGGAACCAAAGCTAGTAATATCTTTTCTCTCCAAGCAGCTAGCTGTACCTCACTTTCTGTCAGCAATTGCTGTATCAATTCTTGAAAAGCTTGAATTAGAGAAGCATAAGGAATATTACGTTTGAACTGCTCAAATTTACCTGTAATAAAATAGCCTCTCTTCTCGATAACAGGCTTATGAATTTCACTCACTAAGGCAGACTTACCAATTCCCGAATAACCAGCAACTAGTATTAACTCTTTTTTACCTTGATTGACTTGTTCAAAAGCAGTCATTAATGTCTCTATTTCTACTTCTCGTCCATAGAGTTTCTCTGGAATTTGCAGTTGACTTGATTCATCGTATTGACCAATTTGAAAGTTAGATATTTGAGCAGTTTTCTCTAGCTGATTAAGACAATTTTCTAAATCGGCTTTGAGTCCAAAAGCACTTTGATATCTTTCTTCAGCAGTCTTGCTGAGTAACCTGATGATGATTGTAGAAATCATTTGGGGAATTTCTGGCATTAATCGCTCTACTGCTACTGGCTGTCTGGCAATATGACAATGCACTAATTCCATTGGGTCTGTAACATTAAAAGGTAGCCTACCTGTGAGCATTTCATAAAAGGTGATACCCAAAGAATAGAAATCCGTACGATAATCAATTGACCGATTCATCCTGCCTGTTTGCTCTGGGGATATGTAAGCTAAAGTTCCCTCAAGTAGATCGGGATTACTAAGTTTGGGTTTTTCTTTAGAAAGCAGAGATGAAATAGAAAAATCAATAATTTTAACTTGATGTGTTACCCAGTTAACAAGAATATTTTGTGGTTTAATATCTTTATGAATAATTTGATGTTGATGTAGTTCGCTCAAGGCTTGGGTAATCTGAATACTTATTTTGAGAAAATCATTTAATTCAATCTTCTGATTTTTGATAATATTGCAGAGAGGTATACCGTTAAAGTTTTCTAAAATTAAAGCAAAACTATTGTTATATTTTTCTATGGAGTAAGCTTTAATAACTCCTGAAATATCTAAGTTTTTGATTAATTCATATTCATGTTTTAACGCTGCAATATCTTTTAGTTCGGGATATTCTATTGTTAATAATTTAATGACTACTAACTGACCGTCATGATTTCTACTTGCCCGATAAACAGCAGTCTTTGTATCATCATAAATTAACTCTAGTATTTGGTAGTTAGATAAGTCAAGCATGGCTTATAGGAATATTCCGAACAGTTTTTGCAGTTTTTGAAAGGCTTACCCTGTAAGCCTTAGCATTATAAATATATTTTCTAAGTCAGTCTTAAGACTAACTTAGAAAATGTATTGATTTTATAGCTATTGTTTACAGCTAGTCTAGATTTTGGCAACCCGATTACTGCTTAATTCTGTTCGGAATGTCAAAATTACACCCTTATGATTTAAGTACAATTAAAGCCAACAATCCCATTCACCAATAATTTCCTTTGTATATTTAATGTCAAACCTTTGCTGTAAAATTGCTCGCGTGGCTTGCATCGCTGACATCACCGTTGCTTCGACACATCCAGAATTGTAACCATTATTAATCCAGTCACCTATTAGATAAAGATTATAAAACCCAGATTCATCTGTTTTGAGACGATACTTAGTACTTCCAGGCACAGAAAGCACATAGCGTTCTGAAGGATCGATGTTAACTCGCCAGTATTGAGCATCAAACCTTTCGACCCCTTGACGGTTTTTGAAATCTACAAGTAAATCCCAGTTCAAGCCTTGAGGATTGTTTGGGAGAGTAGCATCAGGCCAAATATGTCCTATGTGATTTTTGAGGAAAGTAATTGCTTGTTCCTCTATTTTTTTCTGTTGTTGTGTTGGAAAATTATACTCACTGCTAGGAGGAATCCCTGGATCTGCAATTACTCCAGTGAAATAGGCAACATTATAGGGATGTTGCTCAGAAGGCCAGTTTTCTCGTTGAAGTAACTCGCTCATGTCTGCATAGACATCAAGAGGTTCAACATAAGCACCTAGCACCGGAGCGGACAGTTTCCATCCTAATTGTGGCAAAGTTGGTTTGAGCCATATCTGTCCGCCTTGAGTGGTAACTGTCTTGACTTTAGTCACCATGTTCTGCCATTTTTGGTGAACCGGATTTTTCTTAGCATGAATCAGTTCATCACAGATAGAAGGTAAAGCAGCTACAGGAATGCCGAGAACTACAATATCAAAATCGCCATTTTTGGCACTGAGAGTAATTTCTTCGACATTCTGCCAAGGTGTCCAATGTGACTCTAAATCAATTTCCTTATCTTGGAGCTTTTGAGCTTCTTCGTCCACAATCTGCTCGTAGAGAGGCTGATTGGGCCAACAAAGCAGGTTTTTGACATCGATCAGCGGTTCGTATTCCTGCTGGGGATTTTTTAAAGTAACTTGGCGACCTACTGTGATGCTGGCTATGGACTTCTGCTCTTCGTCTAGATGCAACTGCTTGACGACATGGAAAAATTCAAATTTCACACCTCGACGCTTCAAGACTTCATAGAGGGGAGTGATAACGGTTTCGCCCATTCCTGCTTGCATTTTCCACATAATCGCACCGTTGTAGTGGAAAAGAATGGTCGTGAGAATACGGATGGCGGTTCCGGCTGCTAGTTGCGGTTTATTAGTGTTGCCTTCTGGAAATCCATAAACGAGATCGTACAAAACTCGAATAAACGCTGAATTAACGCTTGATTCTCTCGCACCATGTTTCCGTAGCCAGTCTTTATATTCATGCTCATCTAAAATATCCAAGGAGTTATAATCAACTACCCCATCTACAAATAGACCCCGAATGTTTGCTAGTGCCAGGTCAATCAGTGTCAAGCGCCAAAGAGTGTAATTGTTTTTCTCAATTTTCGTTTCTCGTTGATAGTTCAAGCGTTCTGTAAATCTATCTATCAGCTTGAGAATGATTTGATGGTGTTCGCGCCTGTGAGTTTTAGTATTCTGAGGAAGTAATTGAATTAGGTTACAGGCAAAATTCAAGAAGACTCCTTCATCAGTCAGATCGAGACCTTCTAGGGCTTTGGCAATCTGCTGGTTGGTGTTTCCTATCCATGTTGCCCAACGGCTAGGCTCTTTAAGTAACAACTGAAACAATTGTTCGGGAAACTGCACGATGCATCCATCTAAGAGAAATTCGAGCATCTCTTTGCCGAGTGCTATCTGTTGAGAGGCTGTTTCTTGCCAACTTGAAGTTTTACTGTACTGGTCGTAACAGACTTGTGTATATATCTGAAGAACAAATTTAATAGTTGTATAGATGTGATCCCACAGAGAAGAAATTCCACCGCCTTGCCACGGAACTAGGGGATTTGTCGGAAAGTCGAAGGCTAAATTGACCCACTGCTGATTGATATATTCTTCTAGGACAATCAGACTGTGGGGTTTAAATGCATCTTCTATAGTGCTGAAAGGGCCGTTGCCTCCCGATTCGTCATAGCATTGCTTGAGCAGACGAAAGGCATTTTCGTAAAATCCAAAAAAAATGTGCAGCCCATGTTCTTCAATGCGGTAATCAGGCTCGCGATCGCGATCGTAAGGCTTAACGTTACGTCCAGTTGCACACTTGCCTCCCAACCGCCAACCTGTTTGATAAATAGTAATCTCGTAGAGATTTTCCCACCCTGGCTGGCTGGTTAATTCATAGGCTGTGGTTAAGGATGCTATTCCTCCACCCAAAATCGCGATCTTTTGTGGCTTAAATGGTTCAGACACGGTGATTTGTCCTTTGTCAGTGGGTCATTAGAGACGCGATTAATCGCGTCTGTACAATGGTCAATTGTCAGGAGGCAGAGGGCAGAAGTTAGTAGTTATATCTCCCCCAGCCTCACCTGCTCTCCCTTGTCTCTCTTGTCTCCCCGTCCTCCTTGTCTCCCCTGCTCCCTCATCTCTCATTTCTGTGGTGCTTGCCAAACAGTAGTGCCATTGTTGAGAACGAAGTCGAAATGAAGCAAGAAAGCCAACTTCACAGGAATGCGTGTTGATTCGCTTCCTGGTAAATATCCTTTATGCAAGCCCATATCTTGAACAAGGGGTTGGCTAGCGTAATTATTGATTGTTAACTCATAGCGATCGCCGAAATCATTGAAGCCTAAGAGCTTTCCGCTATAAAAGGTTTGTAGCTGCATTGTAGATTCGAGCAGCGCTTGGTAACATGCTCGTCTGCTATCTTCCACATCGCGCAGTTGCTTCAGGCTAACAAAAGGCAAGTCTTTGTGAATCAGGTAATCCAGTAAATTTAAGGGCAATTCCAAACCAGGAATCACAATTTCACCAGGGTTGTCAAAAAGTAAGCCAGCGATCGCTTCAATCGCTTCATTAAAACTGTCCCAAGTTTTAATGGCTGGATGTTGCTCTCCTTGTTCGATGCGACGGACTTCTAGTAGGCGATCGTCTTTAGCTTTGACTTCAGGATTAAATTCTTTAAATACCAACGTGTCTGCGGTAAATAAATCTGGTTCTTGATTTATTTTGGGAATCCGAAGCGTGCCAAGTTCTTTCATGAAACCGAACACTTCGCGTCCTGAAACTAACACAGGAGAATTATTAACATACAGGTAGGGCAAGAACCAGGCGAGACGTTCTGCTACAAAGAAGGGGCCGACTTTTTTCCCGACCACTGTCAACATCCAAAAAACTGCTTCCTCCTCATCAACTTTCCCTTTGTCGCGATCGGGTGGTTCAATGGAACTTAGCGAATCTATAGTGTTGAAAGTCAAGACGACATAGTTTGTAGCTGGGCGATATTCAATTTCCCCCTTGGTAGGATTGTTGAGATATTTATCACATATCTCTTGCAGCTTAGCCATTGAACCTTCAACGATAAAGCCATACATTTTTGTCCCTTTGATTAAATAGGGTTGATTAAAAGCTTGTCCATCTGCCCGTTCAACATATTGAGGGTACGATGATTGGGGAGTACCGCCTCCACAAAAGTAGGTATTTACAAAGCTAGCGATGTCTTGCTCCATGTTTTTACCTGTCACCGCCAAATCTTGCAGCAGTCGATCTGGTTTTTGCTGAATTTGAGTGAGGTAGTCTGTTAAATTTTTTTGCGGATTTTGCAATACAGCGGTAAATGCGCTAGCAGCACCTAGAGCTGTATGAAAACTAGTCTGTATTGCTTGAAAGGGGCTATTAATGTTCATATGCTTTTGGGTAATTTGTCAGCTGCTTCTATATTTCTCAGGATATAGGCAGTCGATTATGCGAGTTTATACTTAGATTTCTGACAATGCTACATATCAAAACCTGTAAGCTTTGATGCGATTATACTCGTTATAATCTGTAGTATAGAGTCTATGATTTTTTAGTACCTCACCTGAATAGCGTAAACTCAGTCAGAACAAGGTTGATAAAGAATCTACTCATATAGCTTGTGAGAATTCTGAGTCAAACTTTGGCGTTCAACAATCCAAATGAATGTTTTGGTTGCTCCTACAGTCAGGTTAACGAGAATATTTGATACATTGCAGTTGTTGTACTATTCTGCCAAAGGAGTTTCGATTTGTCTTCACCAACAATCATTTGTAGTTTTCCAACAGCCTATGTAGCGGTTGGCAAAGTGGAAAATCAGTAGATCCCAAAGTTTTCCTGAAATCAGCTATTGATTGATGATGGATGACTGTGAACTGTCAGCAACTTGAAGCAGGATAATTTATTTGTTGGAGTTCCCTAATTTAGAATGGCTGAAAGGGAGATAATAAGAGTAAGCATATTACTAAAAATCAAAATATGCTGAAGATTCATACTTAAAGCTGAAAATACCTTTTTTGAGCGTCAAACAAGTATTTCAGAAAAATTAAAGTCTGTAAGGATAAGTTTTATTTTGTTTCAAGGTTTTTTAAACTTAAACAAACCATTTGGCTGGACTTCTCACGACTGTGTAGCACGAGTGCGAAAACTGTTACACCTCAAACGTGTAGGACATGCGGGAACCTTAGATCCTGCTGCTACTGGAGTGTTACCGATCGCACTTGGTAAAGCCACAAGGTTATTACAATATCTACCAGGGGAAAAAGCTTACAAAGCTACTGTTCGGTTGGGTGTGCGTACTACAACAGATGACTTACAAGGTGAAATTATCACTTCTCAACCTTGTACTGGATTGAATTTGGCAGAGGTGAAAACTGCACTTTCACAATTTGAAGGCAAGATTGAGCAAATTCCACCAATTTACAGTGCAATTCAAGTCGAGGGAAAACGCCTGTATGACTTAGCACGCCAAGGCCAAACAGTGGAAGTTCCAGTACGGACTGTAGAAGTTTTTCACATAGAAATTTTGGACTGGAGAGAAGGGGATTTTCCGGAATTGGATGTTGCGATCGCCTGTGGTGGTGGTACATATATTAGAGCGATCGCTCGTGATTTAGGTGCGGTATTACAAACTGGCGGTACTCTGGCTGCGTTAACACGTACACAAAGCAGCGGCTTCTACTTAGCAAATAGTCTCACCTTGAACGAATTAGAAACACAACTGCAAGTTGAGACATTTCAACCCACCACCCCAGATGTAGCTTTGCAACATTTACCATCTATTCAATTACCAACAACATCTGCTCAAAAATGGTGTCAAGGTCAGCGAATTCCTCTCAATTTTGATGTTTATGGTATAGTGCGAGTTTATGAAGATACTCACTTTTTGGGTATTGGAAAATTACAAGACGAAATATTAATTCCCCAAATGGTATTTGAACCAATTTCCTAATTTTATTCGTACCCAAAAATCAGATCCCCAACTTTTCAAAAAACTCAGGGAACTGTGGGTTTAATCGGTACAGTTTTGCATCAATTAGCAAGGGGTATTGATTGCATTTCAATTCGCTATCAGCCTGTTATTCCCAAGTAGACACATCTCGCAGCACATTGGGAATTTCCCCTTGAGATTGGGGAAACTCCAGCATGGTTTCTCGATAACCCAAATATCCAGACTCAGCAAACGCCAACAACATCCGCGAAAGCGCTAGCCAAACCTCTGGTTCATATTCCCAATCACGATAACGCGAAGCTCGACCAGCAATTGAGCGCAGCGCCCAAAAATAAGAATTCCTGACCACAGAACCACCTTTCTTAAACTCTGGCAAGTCCTCGTGGTGCAAAAAAAGCACTTGATTTTCAATTTTGGCTCTCATATCAGCCATTGTAATTGATTGTCGTATTAGTCATCGAGCGTCACGAGCTTCAACCGTAAGGGTTCCCACGGCAGTTCCTTCAAGTCGGCAAAGCCGACGGCAGTCGCTTTATGCCGGGGAACCCGTCCACCGCGCTGCCTCCCCAACGGACTGCCTCCCTGTTGTAGCGACTGTCGTCCAGTTGAGCAAACTTCGGAGGACACAGAGAAATTATTTAAGAATTCTCTCCTCTGTCCCTCTCTCTGCCTCCTGACTTCTACCTACAAACTTGAAGTTAAACCCAGACGGAAAGTAAACCCAGGACTATAGATACGATTAACTCGCTCGTACTGTTCATCTAGTAAATTTTCTAAGTAAACTGTCAGTCCTAAAGTGCTAGTGATAGGTATGCGACCGCTGAAATCTAAATTAAAGAAAGACGGTGCAAAATCTGTAGGCTTATCACCAGTTCTGTTAAAAATCGATCTGCGAGCGCCACTGTTATAAGTAACATACAAATTAGCCTGCCAACCTGAATTTTGATAGCCTACACCTGCTTGGAGTAAAGAGTAGGGAATTAAACCCAACTGCAAACCTTTCTCTGAACCTGTTTGGATTTGGGCATCTGTATATGTGTAGTTGAGAAAAGTTGACCAGCCAGAAGCAACTTTTAGTTGTAATGCCGCCTCTAAACCATTAGTATCTACTAATCCAATGTTTGCCCACTTTCCTGCTATGACTCCCAGACGATTGTCTATACTGCTGCCAAAATATGTAAACTGCCCAGTCAAATTATCTGAAAACTTGACATCCACTCCCGCAGTCCAAGAGGAGCCAGTTTCTGGGTCTAAATCGGGGTTTGGTTCCCAACCATGAACCGTATCATAAACGTATAACTGATCCAACCCAGGATTGCGCTGTCCTCCTGCCCAACTTCCCCGCACAGCAACTTTTGGAGTCACGGCATAACGTAAACCAACACTAGGGTTGAGATAATTACCAAACTGCCCATCAAAGCTCTGTCTTAACCCTAAATCTAACTGAAAATTGTTACTAATATTCCATGTATTAACGGCAAATAATGCTGTATTAAAAACACTTCTGTTTTCAGTTTCGTTATTAGCGATTCTACTTGGATTAGTACTTAAAACGTCACCATTTAAGTCAGTGTTTTTTAAATCTATTCCCCAGCGCAATTTATTATTCTGGCTCAATTGCCAGTCATGGTCTATCCTAGCTGTAAATTGTTGTGTATCTAAAACACCTGTACGGGAAAACCCGCCTGAAGGGCCATAGGTACTAAAGTAATCTTGGTTATAACCAATTGAGGTTGTCAGATTCGAGTTTTCGCCATTACCCAATCGAGTTTTCCAAGACAAGCCAACGTTGAGGCCATCGTGGTCTAGTCTGTCTTGCTGGAGAGGGAAACCGAAATAAATTAAGCCTCTACGACTGCTAAGTTTACTAATATCTAAATTCAAAGAGTTTTTATCATCTAAATCTAAGCCAATGCTACCAAAGTAAGTACTTGTTGCTGTATCTGCATTCGATAAAAATCCTTGGGAATCACGATTGGCTGCACCTACTGGAACACGGTAACGGTTATCTGTAAAGTACCTTTCAAAGCTGAAATTGTATTTGACAGAACCAGATGAACCACCATAGCTAACTTGTTGATTATTTAAGCTCAATGAGCCGAATTCCAAGCTCCCAGTTAATTTAGGTTGCCCATAACCTTCTTTAGTGATGATATTGACTACCCCCCCAAAAGCTGAGGAACCATATAAAGCAGAGGAGACACCACTATATAATTCCACTCGTTCAATGGACTCTACGGGAATACTATTTAAGTCGGTTCCACCATGATAAGTGTTGATATTGGTGTTAATTTGTCTACCATTAATCAGAAATACAGACTGATTAATTGAGGCTCCTCGATAGTATGTACCTGTGTGAATATCTGCACCATGACCTACGTCATTGATAGCAAAACCAGGCATTTTTTTTAAAACATCAGCTATGCTGCTAGCACCCTGTTTTTGAATTTCTTCTTTTTCAATTACATAAATCGGAGTAGAATCTGGTACGGGATCTTTGTCTCCGATCGCTTCTATATTAATATCAGCATCATCAGTGGAAGTTGGCTCTGTTTCCGGCTGTGCATCTGGTTGAGTTCCTGCTGGGTCAACTTCAATCGGTACAGATTCTTGAGTTAATAATTCAGCACTAGTGATAGGTTGCAGGCTTTCACTCAAAGTAGGAATATCTGAACTTGCTTTGGGTAATTTGTCAGGATTTTTCTGCTCAATCTCAGTATCGGCAGCAAAGGCAGGCAACAATATTAGTAAACTTGGTAAAGCAACTGACAGCAACAAAAAATACCTTTTCACGGATTCTCTCACACTTAGTAAAAACAGTCACTAAGCGATATTGTTGCTGTAACAACAAAATAATGTCAAAAGACATGCTGTCATATTTCTACCAAGTGCTAACCGATAAATGAAGTAACGAGAGTATCTCTCAAATTCCCAAAATTACAGCAGAATTCAGAATTCAGAAGTAAAACACGCTCAATATCTAGCTGGAAGTGCCATATTCTGTAGTTCACTCAGTTGCAAACTGGTGTATGTATTAGGTACATCCAGTTAGGTTAGCAACTACAGTTACTAACTCGGTGGGATTGACTGGCTTGGGGACATGAAGCTGAAAGCCTGCCATTAGAGCTTGCGTGCGGTCTTCTGCTTTAGCATAAGCTGTCAGTGCGATTGCTGGAATCCGCCCTCCTTCCTCTTGGGAAAGCGCTCTGAGTTTACGAATCAGCATGTAGCCATCTTCTTGTGGCATACCAATATCGCTCACGAGTACATCAGGATGGAATTGTTGCAAAGCAACAAGTGCTTCAAGTGCAGATGCAACCGCCATGACTTGTGCGCCATACTGTCCCAGAATTGTAGTTAGCAACTGGAGGGCATCCGGCTCATCATCAACGACAAGTACTCGCAAGCCATTAAGTGTTGGCAGGCATCGATCGCAATCTTCATCACCAATCAAAGGTGAAAGCTGATTGGTATCTACAGCAGTAACTTTGAGCGGCAGATTCACAATGAAAGTTGCCCCTTGTTCGATTCCTGGACTTGCGGCACAGACTGTACCGCCGTGTAATTCTACTAAGTGGCGGACAAGTGCTAATCCTAATCCGAGTCCTTTATGCGATCGCGTAATTGAATTATCGCCTTGACGAAAGCGCTCAAACACGTAGGGTAGAAATTCAGGCGCAATTCCCCTTCCTGTATCACTCACCTGCAATTGGATGTTGGAATTAATCTGCTCCAATTGCACAGTTACTCTACCTCCGTTAGGTGTGAACTTGATAGCATTAGTGAGTAAATTCCAGACAACCTGTTGTAAGCGGTTGGCATCACCCATAACTACTCCTACTAAAGGAGAAAATCTGCATTCGATGCGAATTTCCCTAGCCTCAGCGGCTAGACGCACAGTATCAATTGCTGCTGATACAACTTGGGCAAAGTTTACCGGATAAGTATTTAAGCAGAGTTTACCCCTAATAATCTGTGAGACATCTAGGACATCTTCGATCAGTTGTGCCAGGGACTGAGTATTGCGATCGATGATTTCTAGCGCCTGAGTATTGGTAGTCTCATCAAACTTGCGACGCTTGAGTAACTGCGTCCAACCTAGCATTGCGTTTAAGGGAGTGCGGAGTTCGTGGGAGAGTGTGGCTAAAAATTCGTCCTTCATCCGGTTTGCAGCTTCTGCCTCAGCGCGTGCAGCTTGTTCGCAAGTTAGTAATTTTTCCCGTTCTTTTTTTGCCTGCTTGCGTTCGGTTAAGTCTAGACAAAATGAAATTATTTCTTCTTGACTATCTTCAGATTCCTGCAACAAAGCACCACCCATCAGAACGGAGACACAGCTACCATTTTTGTGGATGTATTCTGTTTCCAAAGGCTGAAATACCCCTGTGTTTCTCAGTTCTGCAATAGATTGCTCATTTACCTCAAGATATTCTGGTGATGTTATGTTTTGCCATCGCACTTGCCTTTTCAGCAGTTCTTCTTGTGTATAACCCACTAATTTGAGAAAGGCATCATTCGCTTTAACAATCTCACCGTTGACATTAGCTACAATTACCCCAATGATGTTGGAATCTACCAACCGTTTAAACTTGGCTTCGCTTACCTGTAGCTGTTGCTCTTTTGTATCCAAGCGCTGTTTAATACTGCGTAATTGCCTATTAAACCAACTCATGAGAATTACCACCAGCAGAAACACGCATAAATGCACGATACTGTCTATGCGATAAACATAAAACGTGAACAGTGGTTCTATAAAAAAGTAGTCGAGCGCGACAGTAGATAAAGCTGTAGCTAATAACCCTGCTTCCATGCCACCATACCAGGCACTAACCGCTACAGCGGTAAAAAATAGCATAAACATGGTTGGTGTCAGCAGTGGTCGTAGCAGCACCGATAGTAGTAATGAGATAGTAACAGTCAAAAATGCCAGGGTATAGGGTGCGAGGCGTTGGCGTGTTCTTTTCAATTTCGCTTCTCCTTGAATGCAGTTAGGCTAGCTTTAGCTAGCTCAAGAATGATTCTCCAAACTGACTAAACAATATGCTCGCTCAACACCTATCTGATACCGGGAGAATTTTTAGCAAATATTTTCAGTGATTTGAATCTGTCTATAGTAGTAAAAGCCATAAGGAGTAACAACTCGATATGGCAAACGTTATATGATGATAACAGTTTACTTTTAACTGAGTATTGTAGAGGATACAAGGTATTAGAGAAGAGCGATTTCAGTGACAAACTGTAGTTGTTGTTGCACACTTTTAAGTAAATCTAAAGTTTTTTCGTAGGCAAGCTGCTGACCTTGGTTTCCAAAGTATTCAGATGCTTTGTGTAAATCAGCGATCGCACTTTGATAATAGCCTAAGCGGTATTGAGCTAATCCCCGGTTGAGATAAGCTAGGGCATTCTTGGAGTTCAGCTTGATGACTTCTGAAAAATCGCGCACTGCACCAAAATCATCACCGTTTCTACCGTAAGCACAAGCTCGGTTAAAATAAGCTCTGTAATCTTGAGAATTGAAACGAATTGCCCGATTAAAATCGAGCATTGCTGTTTCTAAGTTGTGCAACTTTAAATGAGCTAAGCCTCGGTCGTTGTAAATATCTGTCAGAACTAAATTGGGTGTTTGGGAAATTTGAGTTAATGCTCGATTATAGTCAACGATCGCCTCTAAATAATTACCCAGCCCTGCATGGGCTACCCCTAGGTTATAGTATGCTCGAAAATCAAAGGGTTTAAGTGCGATCGCTTGATTATTATCGGCAATAGCTGCTAGATAATTCCTTTGTCTATAGTGTGCGATTCCCCGGCTCAGATATGCTTCAACGTTATTTGGTGTAAGATTTATCGCTTGAGTACAATCTGCGATCGCTTGAGGGTAATCTTGTAATTGCAGGTAAGCAAGACAGCGATCGCTATAAGCTCCAGTGAAATCTCTTTGGATTTCAATCGCTTGGTTAAAATTCTCTATTGCTTGTTGATAATTACCGCGCTGCATCTGCTCTACACCCAAATATAAGAAATCTCTTGATGTAGTTTGGGTAATGACTAGAGATGATGCCTGTGCGCTTGGAGTTAAAATAAACAGCAAAGCAATAAATACACTTAGAAAAAATTGCCACAAATCAGCCATAATACCAAAGGGGATAGGTAATGTTGTTTAGGATTCCCAAAATCGCCTCGAAGTAAAGACTCTTAATCAAAAATCCAAAATCTAAGTTGCGTTTCCAGCGCACCAAAGGTGCGACCTAAAATCCAAAATCTTGGTATATGCACCGTATTTGACAATTTCGACAGATATAAAATTAGCGGGACAAAAAGCCCCGCTAATTATTAATTATGATTGCTGATAGTTGATATTTGACTGTTAACTATCAACAATTTCAAGCAGGATAATTTATGACTTAGAGTTGCCTTACTTCCAATTTTTGTCTGCTTGTTCAAGCACGTAGGCAGCGATATCTTCAATCTGGTTCGGTTTTAGACGACCTTTGAAGGCAGGCATGGCATTTTTACCATTTGTCACTTGGGCAATAATTGCCTCTGCTGTGTTTATGCCGTACTTTTCCAAAGCATCCTTCTTCAAAGTCTTCTGAGCTTGAACCAAATTTTTACCACCTGCATGACAAGAAGCACAATTAGCACTAAAGAGTTTGGCTCCGTTGGCGGTATCTGCTAAAGCCGGACTACTGAAGGCAAATGTAAAAATTGCGATGCCCATCAGTAATACCGAAAGAATCTTTTTCATTTAGTGTTCCCTCTGCAATAAAGGCATATTCGGTAGAATAGCCACTATAATTTTGCGTTGAGCCACAGCCATAGTCAAAAGACAATCTGTCAAACTTCACCCTAAAGATGAATAAAGAATAAAAAATTGAGGATGAATGTTTTACCACTTTATAAGTAGTAGACATCAAATAAATTAAAGTTATTAGTGAGCGCTTTAGCACTAAAATACTAACTAACTGCAAAATATTTTCTGTTTAATTCCAGACTTCATCCTAGCCTGCGGCAAGCCCTACTCTTCTCCCAAGGGGAGACGCTGCGCGAATGAGAACGACTTCGTCAAACGGGTTCGGGAGTGACGCTCCTAACGTCGCTAACGCAATCGACGGGAACCGCCAAGACTGCGACTTCATTACCGCTACGCATCTACATTCTTCATTTTTTAGCCACTAATTGGGTGAGCGCCTCTTCCATAACGCGACAGATTCGCCAATCATCTAATATGGATGCTCCCATGCTGCGGTAGAATGCTTGGGCTGGTTCATTCCAATCCAACACAGTCCATTCTAACCGCCCACAATTCCTCTCTACAGCTATCTGGGCTACTTTTTTGAGCAGAGCTTTTCCAATACCTTTTCGTCGATATTCTGGTAAAACAAACACATCTTCTAGATAAATTCCTGGCTTGGTCAGAAATGTGGAATAGTTGTGGAAGAAGAGGGCAAAACCAACAGCTTGCCCTGCATATTCTGCTAATATTGCTTCGATGTACTTAGAGGAGCCAAATAAATGTTCCTTGAGTGCTAGAACATTTCCGGTTACGGCATGAGATAATTTTTCGTACTCTGCAAGCCCCTTAATTAATTCAAACAGTACATTGCTATCAGCTGGTTCAGCAAAACGTAAAATCAAATCGCTACTTGAAGTCATTAGTACATCGTCGAAAGTCTATAGTCCATAGTCTATAGCCAATTGTGTAAAGTTTTTGACTAATGACTGACTTGAATGGGTGTATGAGTGTAGAGAAAAGCCCAATTTTCATGCCTGATAGTGAAATTTTTTTATTATCATTAGGACTGCTTTCTACTTAATACCCAGATGGTGGCTTGCTGGTGGTTAGGATTAAAGATTATACAAATACTAGCCCCCTAATTTATTAAGGGAGCCAACCAACTCGTGGGTTGCTCTTATCTCAAGCCAAATAATTCAGCAGTTGTGACTTTTAAATCAACCAACCCTTTAAACGTTTGGCTATATGAGGACGGCGCAATTTCCGCATAGCTTTGCTTTGAATTTGTCTCACTCGTTCGCGTGACAAATTGAACATGTTGCCGACTTCTTCCAAAGTACAAGGTTCGCTAGTAGTCAAGCCATAACGTAGAGAAATCACGTCTTTCTCTCTTGGAGTTAGTACGTCGCCTAAGACTTCCCAAATCTCCTGACGCATCATGTTTTCGTTCATTTTTGCTTCTGGAGATAGGTTATCTTCATCTTCTAGCAAATCCATCAGTTCTGTGTCTTCTTCTTTACCGACACGGTGATTGAGGGACAGTGCTTGCCGCCGTAGTTGTTGCAGTTGGCGCAGTTGTTGGACATTAATTTCCAAAGCTTCTGCCATTTCCGCTTCGGAGGGATTACGACAGAGTTTTTGTTTGAGTTCTCGCTGTGCTTTTTTGAGTTTGTTAAGTTTTTCTACAATGTGAATTGGTAAGCGAATTGTCCGTGCATCATTAGCGATCGCTCTGGTAATTGCTTGTCTAATCCACCAGTAGGCGTAGGTAGAAAACTTGTATCCTTTATCGGGATCGAATTTTTCTGTGGCACGGTTTAAACCCATTGCTCCTTCCTGAATTAAATCCAGAAAAGGTACTCCGCGATTGAGATATCGCTTGGCAATTGATACTACCAATCTCAAGTTCGAGCGAATCATTTTGCGTTTCGCTACTCGACCTTGATATAAGCGACTTTCTAGTTGTTTCTCTGTCATGTCTAGCTGGGAAGCTACTTGTAGCTTGGTGGGTTGCTGTCCCAGTTGTGACTGCAAAGCAGCTTGTGTGTCTCTGACTTCTTCTAAAAACCGCACTCGCCGCGCTAATTCCACTTCCTCATCGGGTTTTAGCAACGGATAACGCGCCATTTCTTTAAAAAACGCGCCTACAGCATCATCATGCTCAGTTTTATTGTATCCAGAAGGTCTGGCTGCTGCCATTTCATCCCCATCGCGTTCCTCTGATTCCAGATTTTCTACAATTGGGGGTTCTTCCTCTATTACTGGTTCTAGAATATCGAGTAATTGTTCTTCATTTTCGGCAGTATTCTCCAGTATTTCCATTGTTCCCAATTCAGCAATGTTCATAGTTTCCTTTAGGGATTGTTGCTTTGTTTGGTACATAATTTTAGTGACAGCTACTTGCTTAAGCTTGGTAGTTTTCCCTAAGAAACAAATGCACCCTTTCCGCTGCAAACTATAGATTTCTGCTAATTGCTTCGCAGAAGTAAAAATCAGTTTCTAGCTGTCATTTTTTGGTTCTGCTAGATAGAACCTCTAACAAATACTGGTCTTTGCACCCAAAAACTATCTTCTCAGGTTCCAACAGATATTTTCCTTATTTTTTTATTAATACCTAAATCTGTCAAACCCCTTCAATCTTGCTCAACTTTAACAAATATAAAGAACTCAGGTAAATCTCCCCTAAATCTTAAAAAATCATGTACTTTTATAAATTTTCTAAGCTTTATATGTTGGGAGTTGTTGCAGCGATCGCGATTTTATTTTTGGGGTTCTATGTTTCTCCTAACTTTTCCTAAATGATACTAATTGAGCAATTTAATTTCTGAAATATTTTGTTTGTATAAAAGCATCTCATATACACAAAGCATTGAATATCTATCGATAGGCGGAAAAAGGCTATGCCATAGTTAGTAGATAGACACACTATTTCAGAAATAGCCGAGGAGAAAGTTTTATGTTTTATCGCGGACTTCAAATATTTATTGCACGTCTAGGTAATTGAAATTTGTCTAGTAGATTACATAACAGGAAAATTATCAAGTATTATGAAGAATAAAAGTATTGTTAAATACAGTTTACATCTCATAAAGAAAAAAGTTAGATTTGTGCAAGCAAAATCAAGAGACGAGAAACATCCATCATAAAATTTAGAAACTATGTATATTAATGGCATAAATTTACCAAATTTTATGGTTGCTGAGCCAGGGGAATCTTATCAGTCTAATGAAAATGTAAATCGCTGGGTAGAAGTGCTGGTGGACTGCCCAGGCAACTCAGGATTATTTACATACAGATTACCGATACACCTAGAAATAAAACCTGGAGATATTTTAAGTGTGCCATTTGGCGCGCAGCAGTTAGGAGCGATCGCCATTCGTTTGTTGTCAGAACTAAATGTCGATCTACCGCCAGAAAAAATTCGGGAAGTGGAAGATATCGTCAGCAAAGGTTTTTTCAAGAGCGCTTATTGGGAATTATTAAATCGAGTTGCCGCATATTACTATACACCTTTAATTCAAGTAATCCGGGTAGCATTACCACCAGGATTGCTAGGGCGATCGCAGCGTCGCATTCGTTTGTCGCGCAGAGTACAAGACCAAGAAACAAAAACACAAAAAGATAAATTCTCTCCTCCTCAACTTCTATCTTCCTTACCTTTTGTCAGTCCAACTGCACAGCAAATATTGGGACTTTTGCAAGCCCAATCGGCAGGAGACTACAGTTTTGCCTACCTGCAACAAAAAGTCAAATCTGCCTATCGAGGAGTCAGGGAGTTGTTGCGATTGGGTTTAGTAGAAAGCTACTTAGAACCGCCGCGAGCAACTCAGCCAAAACTACAAAAAGCAGTGACCTTAATCGGCACGATTGACCCAGATTTAACTATTCGCCAAAGAGAAATTTTGGAAGTCTTGCGACGACGTGGTGGTGAGGTGTGGCAAAAAGAATTATTGCAAATTTGTAACGCCAGTTCCTCTATCCTGAAGACGATGGCCGAAAAGGGCTACATTGTTATCGAGGAGAGAGAAGTATTACGAACCGAACAGAGTCCAGCATTAGCTCAAGACTATCCAAAGTCTCTAAATGCAGCGCAAGCTAACGCCTTAGCAAGTATACAAGCATTAGATGGATTTGCTCAAGTTTTGTTGCATGGGATCACAGGTTCCGGGAAGACAGAAGTATATCTGCAAGCGATCGCGCCTTTACTCAAGGAAGGCAAATCTGCCTTAGTCTTAGTGCCAGAAATTGGACTTACACCCCAATTAACAGACCGTTTCCGCGCCCGATTTGGTAATAAAGTCAGCGTTTATCACAGCGCCCTTTCCGAAGGCGAACGTTACGACACTTGGCGACAAATGCTTACAGGAGAACCTCAAGTTGTCATTGGGACTCGCAGCGCCATTTTCGCCCCATTACCCAACTTGGGCTTAATAATATTAGATGAAGAACATGACAGCAGCTTTAAGCAAGATTCGCCGATTCCCACCTATCATGCCCGCACCGTCGCCCAATGGCGAGCAGAATTAGAAAGTTGTCCCCTGGTGTTAGGTTCCGCTACGCCTTCATTGGAGAGTTGGGTGAGCGTGAAGATGCAGGAGGCAGGAGGCAGAAGTCGGAAGTCGGAAGTCGGAAGTCGGAAGTCAGAAGTTTTATCTCCCCCTGCCTCCCCTGCTCACTATCTCTCCCTTCCCGAACGCATCAACTCGCGCCCTTTACCACCGGTGGAAGTGGTGGATATGCGGCAGGAGTTGCAGGAGGGAAATCGTTCTATATTTAGTAAGTCGCTACAAGCAGCTTTACAACAGCTGCAAGAAAGACGACAACAGGGGATTTTATTTATCCATCGGCGGGGACACAGTACCTTTGTCTCTTGCCGCAGTTGTGGATATGTATTGGAATGTCCTCACTGTGATGTGTCGCTATCGTATCACCATACTGAAGAAGGAGCGCCGCAATTATTGCGCTGTCATTACTGTAACTATGGGCGATCGCATCCGCAATACTGTCCTGAATGCAGTTCTCCTTACCTGAAATTCTTTGGTAGCGGCACTCAGCGAGTCGCACAGGAATTAGCACGGCAGTTCCCGCAGTTGCGTTTCATCCGCTTTGATAGCGATACCACCCGCAACAAAGGCGCACACCGCACTTTACTCACTCAGTTTGCCAACGGCGAAGCTGAATTATTAGTAGGTACGCAAATGCTCACTAAAGGTTTGGATTTACCCCAAGTTACACTTGTCGGCGTTGTCGCTGCTGATGGACTATTGCATCTATCAGATTATCGTGCCAGCGAACGAGCATTTCAAACTTTGACTCAAGTAGCTGGACGTGCTGGCAGAGGCGACGATCCGGGTAGAGTTATTGTACAAACTTACACCCCAGAGCATTCGGTAATTGAAGCGGTGCAAGGTCACGATTATCAATCTTTCTCTCAAACTGAATTAGAACAACGGCAAGCACTCAATTACCCGCCATACGGACGGTTAATTTTGTTGCGCTTGAGTAGTCTCGATCCCATTCAAGTGCAGAATACAGCGCAAACAATTGCCACAGCTTTGAGTACAAACGAAGGATTTGAGATATTAGGCCCTGCGCCAGCTAGTATTGTGCGGGTGGCTAACCGTTATCGCTGGCAAATTTTACTGAAGTTTGCCCCTGATGCACTGCCACAATTACCTGATTGGGAAGAAGTGCGTAGACGCATAGCGGCTTGTCGTGAGACATCGCTTTGTCCCCCATCTGTTAGTTTGACAATAGACGTAGACCCATTAAATATTATGTAATTTTATTGTTTTGATAAGTTTGATAGTTTTCTTGGAGTAGAAGAATGAGAAACCCGGTTGAGCTAATCAACCGGGTGTGTTTACGCTATTGATGCCGTACTTTACTAGTAAGTTACGAAATGGCTAGCATTTAAAGTTGATGCCTGAATTCCGGTTAACAGAGCAAGACTTTCGCTGTTAGCAGTAATACTAATCAAGGTATCATTCATACTTTGAGTAATAGACAAACCTGAATAAGTCAAACCACCTGATAGAGCAATCAAATCTTCACTGATGTTGAAGTCATTGATAGTATCTTTACCTTCACTTTTGGCAAGCACAAATATATCATTACCTGCACCCCCTGTGAGATTATCACTACCTACACCACCGTAAAGCTGATCGTTTCCAAGTCCGCCAACAATCGTGTCATTACCAGCAAAGCCAAAAATCAAATCGTCTGAATTAGTTCCCGACAATGGGTTATCATTATTGGCTGAACCTGTGATAATGCTATTAATTTGGTTGCCACTTTTAATGTTAACGACCTCAACATCGTTAACGTTGAAATTACTATATTTGGTATCACTACTCACTGCATTGCTAGTAATGATTTTGTAGGCAATATTGTCATCTGCAATGCCATCATTAACGCCTGTAACTGTGATGATTTGCGCTGTATTCCAGTTAGCTGGGGTAAAGGTAACACTAGAAGCTGAAATAGTACCTTCACTCGACTTGGAACTACTCAAATTTATGGTGACATCAGCAGTGGGTTGGTTAGTGAGTTGGATGCTGAAGTTAGCGGTGCCACCATTTTCGGTAGTTACTAATCCAGTTGCGGGGGATATAATGATACGCGTTGTATCGTTGTCAGTAATCGTACCAATAGCTTGGTTATCAGTAAAGGTAACATTGGGATTGCTAAGATTGACAAAAAACTGCTCGCCGGATTCAACAAATATATCATCGAGAATCGGCACGGTAATTGTTTGAGTGGTAACTCCAGGGTCGAAAGTGAGAGTACCTGAGACTGGAGTGTAATCAACGCCTGCGATCGCAGTATCATCAGTTGTGTTGTAATTGACTTTGATTGTTTGGGTACTGGCTTTAGAGAGTTTGACGCTAAAAACCATATTGCCGCTATTTTCGCTGCCACTTATTGCTGCAATGGAAATAGTGGGATCGTCGTCAGTAATCGTACCAATAGCTTGGTTATTAGTAATGATGACATTGGAATTACTAAGATTGACAAAAAAGCGCTCGCTAGATTCAGCTGCTAAATCGTCAAGAATCGGTACGGTGATTGTTTGAGTGAGATCTCCAGGGTTGAAAGTGAGGGTACCTGTGACTGGGGTGTAATCATCGCCTGCGATCGCAGTATCATTACTTGTGGTGTAATCGACTGTGATTGTTTGGCTACTGGCGTTAGAGAGTTTGACGGCAAAAACAAGATTCCCGCTGTCTTCCTTGCCATTGATACTTATTGGTACAAAGGAGATAGTAGGTGGGTTATCATCATTATTTATGGTGATTGTACCAGGAGCGATCGCAACTGTTTGCTTAGGGTAACTCAGATTCAGATTAATGGTTTCATCAAGTTCGGTGACCTTATCGCCTACAACATTTAATGTAATATTCTTTGTTATTTCCCCAGGGGCAAAAACTATAGATCCAGATACACCACTTGTTACGCCTTCAATTTTAAGAGTATTGTAATCACTGTTAAAAATCGCCGTGCCATCCAAAACATAATTTACGCTGGTCGCAACGCTAGTATCGCCACTGCGAGTAACGGTGAAACTGACAGGTTGCGTACCACTATTACCTTCAGTCACAGTTGGGGTATTAGTTGAAATAGCGTAATTGACATTAACAGGAGCAAAGTTAGTATTCCCAATGTGATTTAAAGGTTGACCAGCCAAGTCTGCCAGTGATGTGTCCGTATCAGTACCTAATATCAAATTCGGTGCTGTTCCACTAGGTAAACTCGCTACCCAATCTGAGGCTGCTGAACCTGTAGTGTTACCCGAGCGTCCTACATATCCAGCAATAAATGAAGTGTCAACAACTGTGGCATTCATTGGAACTAAACCGGCAGAATCTTTTCTGAATACAATATTGCTATAAGCTTTGTCTGTAGCTCCCCCATCTAAAACCGCAACTGAATCCAGCAAATTCCAACTTGAGTAGACAGCACCATCAGCAGTGCCATCGTTATTTAAGTCAATATCACTGCTCAGGGTGGGTGCAGTGGCAGTTTGAATCAAGAAAAAGCTAACAGACCCATTTTCGATGTCGGCTGCACCTGTATGATTGAGTGAACTTAAGGTTCCGCTTCCCCATCCCGCTCCAGTTCCAGTATTAGTTATTACATTGGCACCAGGGTTGGCTGTATAAGTACTACCTTTTTGCAGAAGAACCAGCAATCCATTACTACCAAACTGCTTACCAGATAAATCAAAAATATCTTGAACAGCACCAGGGTTAGTACTATAGTCACCCTCAATCCCAACTAAATAAGTTCCAGGTGCTATAGCTGTATCGGGAGTGCCACGCAGTTCGATGTATTCTTTTGAAGTATCTGTACTTGGGGGATCGAACAGAATTTCATTGATGAATATCGGTTTACCACTGACGTAATCAGCAATATTCAGAGTAGTTTTAGTATTTGCTCCTTCAGTAACCCCCGTTAATGTGCCGAAGTTGAGTACAACTGTTTCGTTATTCTCAAATTCATTAGTATCTGATTTAATGGTGAAAGTGATTTGTTGGGTTAAATTTGAGCCTGTTGCCCCAGCAAGAAAAGTAAGGCTTGTAGAGGAAATAGTGTAATCGCTGCCATTAGTAGCAGTGCTACTGCCATTGATGACAATGGGGATTGTGACGTCAGTATCGGGAGTGCTATCTAAGGTAACAGAAATAGATATCTTATTACCAGTACTACCTTCTGCGGTATAATAGGCAGCTTTACCAAAGCTGACTTTTGGTAACACAGGGTCTAAATTACTAGCATTGAGTAGCACTGAAACGTCTTTGGATTCATAGTTAGCCACCGCTAAGTCAAAGTTGCTGTCTTTGTCGAAGTCTCCCATTGCCACGGAAGTAGGATTGGTTCCCACGTTAAAGTTAGTAGCAGTTCCAAAACCACCGCTGCCATTGCCCAAAAGCACTGAAACGTTGTTGGATTCAAAATTAGCCACCGCTAAGTCGGAGTTGCCGTCTCTGTTGAAGTCCCCCAGTGTCGCAGAAATGGGACTGCTTCCCACCTCAAAGTTAGTGGCAGTTCCAAAACCACCACTGCCATTGCCTAACAGTATTGAAACGTTTTTAGATTCTGTATTCACTACGGCTAAATCAGATTTGCCGTCTTTGTTGAAGTCCCCCACCACCGCAGAATTGGGAGCGCTTCCGACGCTAAAATTGGTGGCAGCCCCAAAACCACCATTGCCATTGCCCAACAGCACTGAAACGTTGCTGGAGTCTGGATTCACCAACACTAAGTCAGATTTGCCGTCATTGTTGAAGTCTGCCACTGTTACATAAATGGGAGCGCTTCCCACGTTAAACGGAGTGGCAGTTCCAAAACCACCAATGCCATTGCCCAACAGTACTGAAATATTGTTGGAGCCATAGTTAGCCACTACTAAGTCAGATTTACCGTCATTGTTGAAGTCTGCTATTGCCACAGAGGTGGGATTGGTTCCCACGTTAAACTGAGTGGCAGATCCAAAACTACCACTGCCATTGCCCAAAAGCACTGAAACGTTGTTGGAGTCATAGTTAGCCACCACTAAGTCAGATTTGCCGTCATTGTTCAAGTCTCCCACTGTCACGAAAAAGGGACTGTTTTTTACGTCAAAGTTGGTAGCAGTCCCAAAACCACCAGTGCTTTTGGCCAAAAATACTGAAACTTTGCCGATGTCATAGTTAGTTACGGCAAAGTCAGAGTACCCGTCATTGTTGAAGTCACCCACTGCCACGGAACGGAGATTGCCTACTACGCTAACGTTAGTAGCAGGTGCAAATAAAGAGGGTAAAATTGAGCGGTAAGTCTTCGTTACCTCTGGTGTTAAGGCTAAATCTGACTCAATCTCGCCAATCTTCACTTCTAAATCCCAGTCACCCCCCAACTCGGCATTACCTGTGATGTCATCAGAAGCTGCCACATCTGCGCCAGTAATTTGGCTTAGACGCTGTACAAAAGCTCGATCAAAAGCTGCCACATTGCAAGCGTAAAGCAGAATATCGGCATTATCTGTTAAATAATTTCTCCACTGTTGCAACTGATTAGTGTAGGAGTTTAAATTGTTGGCATTGAGTTGGGTTGCTCCTATTTGCAAACTACCTTCGCTGCCGTGGGAGATAATTTGAACTGATTGGTATTCACCACCCTGCAAAGCTTGAGTGATTTGTTCTACTCCATCTCTGGTGGAGTCAAGTATTACTACACTAGTGCCAGGTTGTATGCCAGCAATCAAACTTTCGTAGCCTACAACTGCTCGATCGATAAAAATAATATTGAGATTTGGCATTTGTAATTCCTGTTCAAAATTTGTTTGGATTTTAGAAGTTTTGTGTTTTCGTTGTTGCACGATGATTATTGTTGGCAACTCGAAACTAATGATTTCAATCTCACAGCACTAAATGGAAAGCGAATGCTTAGACATACGCTTTCGTACCTAAATTGAATTGGTAATTTATAACCTCTTTTTATTGAGGTAAAGCAGAAAAAATACTATGATTACTCGGTACAAATTTATGCAAAAAACACAAGAATTTCTACTGTAGTATTACTGGAATAACTTAAATATACTGAAAATTTTAATTAGTACTTAAAACAACTATAAAAATCAGTGTTTTCTCGTAAAAAAATCCGAGATTTACTAAAAGATTTCAGGAACTCGAAGAAATAAAATAAACTTGTTTGAAGTTGTCAGCGATCGCTCCTTTCTTATATCTGTCAACCTGACGATTGATGTAAATGTTTGAAAGATTGTGTAATCATGAGTTGCGGAATCACAGACTGTCAGAGTCTTTAGGTAGAAGAAATGATTAAAAAAGTAGTTATTGTTGGTGCTGGGCCTAGCGGACTTCTGCTTGCTCATTATTTGTTGCGTCGTGGCGATCGATATCAAATCGACATTTATGAACGTCGCAGCGATCCCCAGACTATCTCATTCTCCAAATCCAGAACCTATCCTATCTCTCTTAACGAAAGGGGAATGAGCGCCTTGAGACAAATTGAAGGTTTAGAGGAACCAATCAAGGCAGTAAGTGTGGAGATGACTGGAACGGTTTTTCACCAAACAAATGGCAAGACAAGATTTACGCCTAGAAAAAAACCTTTAGTTACTCTTGACCGCACTAACTTAGTAATTGTGCTATTAAAACAATTGAGCCAAAAGTACGACAATAACCGATTACAAATCCATTTCGACTGCCCATGCACTGCTGTAGATTTTGTAGCTAAGAATGTTACATTTCAAAGTGTTTTGGCAGAGTCATCTATAGAAATTCCCACTAAAAAAGAATTCACTATTGATTATGATCTGTTAGTTGGTGCGGACGGTTCTCGTTCTGTAGTCAGAGAAGGTTTTTTTTCCACAAAACTTTTTGAGTGTGAAGCTAAATACTACCCTACTGATTACAAATCAATTTTTCTGGATAATGCCAATAACTCAAATATTCATCTGAAATCAGACAATATTCACACTTGGAGACTAGATGACGGCACACTCATGGTGGCACTAAATCAAGTAGATGGAACAATGAGTGGAGCAATCAACTTTCCCCGTGAAAAAAATCAGGTGGCTGGTCTTTCTAGTGCAAAAGAAGTACTTAAATTCTTTCAAGATCATTTCCCTGTAATTGGTCAGGTGATGACTGAAGAGGAAGCAGAAGCTTTTTTAAATAGACCAATATCTAGAATTTTAACAATTCGCTGTAACCGTTATCATCAAAGTGACAGCGTGCTGCTTATGGGAGATGCTGCTCATGCTGTATCGTCCTCGATTGGTCAAGGTTGCAATGCCGCACTTGAAGATGTTGTTGTTTTTGACAATCTTTTAAACGAGTATAACGACGATTTAGCTGATGCTCTCGAACAATTTACTGTTCGCCGTCAGCCAGATGGTTACGCCTTAGTAGAACTAGGAGACTATGCTTTTCCCTCATCTACCAAATTATTTGTTGAGTTTATTTTAAGAGAGTTCCTTGCCAAAACTTTGCACCGACTATTTCCCAAATTTTTCCCACCTTCACTAATCGATTTGATATTTGAAACTACAGTTCCCTATTCAGAAATTTTGAACTCATACAAAGGTTGGGTATCCAAAGTCAAAAAATCAAGTATTCTTGCAGCGGAACAGGAGTAGTTCTAAATCATGCTGAAAAAAGTAGCTATTATCGGTGGTGGACTTGGTGGTTTAGCAGTAGCGATCGCACTTCATAAGCAAGGCATCAACGCCCAAGTCTACGAAAAAGCACGCTTTTTACACTCAGTTGGTGCTGGTCTAAGTATTGTACCAAACGGCTTGAATAGTCTCGAAGCAATTGCTCCTGGCATCACCGAGTCACTAAAGGGCGCAGGTAGCCAAACTCAGATGCTGACCTTGAAAAAAAGCACTGGCGAGATGATTGCTCAAAAAGCTGTCACCCTCATGGAGAAATATGGGCAGCCAATGTTGTTGATTCGGTGGTCGCGTCTGCAAGAGATTCTCGCCTCTGCACTGCCACCTGAAACTATCCATCTCGATCGTCGATGCATTGGCTTTGAGCAAAATGATAAAGGTGTCGAAGTCTACTTTGATGGCAGAGATAAAGTACAGGCAGACTTATTAATCGGTGCTGATGGCTTAAACTCAGCAGTCAGACAGACAATGATTGGTGATGGAGAGCCTTGCTATGCTGGTCGTATGTCTTGGCGTGCTGTTCTTAAATACAGCCACGAAATGCTACCTGCCAACGAAGTCATGTCAATGACAGCACCCGATGGCAAAATTTTTGGGTTCTTTGATTTGGGTAGCGGATACATGTTTTGGGCTGCTACGTCGCTATGGCCAGACGAATCTATTATCCATACTGGCGATGCTAAGTCCCGCGTTCAAGAAAAGTTCTTGAATTGGGCACAACCAGTGCAAGCGATTCTTAAAGCAACAAATGCTGAGGACATTGTAGAACGACCAATATGCGACAGACCGCCATTGCAAAACTGGAGCCAAGGCAGGGTAACGCTTTTGGGTGATGCCGCCCATCCAATGGTGCCATTATTAGGGCAAGGAGCAAATACAGCGTTTGAAGATGCCTGGGAACTTTCTCAGCACCTTTGCCATGCCCCCAGTATTACCGACGCTCTTGTTAGCTACGAAAATAGTCGCAAACCCCGTACACAAATCATTCAGATTCGCAACGCAGTACAGGCAAACCGCTCTTATAAAGCTGATAGTGAGACATATCTTCGCGGTATGTTGGAGAAAGCGCAAGTAAGCGATCGCGAATTTGAGGAATGGCTTTATAACTACAAACCATCTGTGGCAGCTTATACATAAAGCTAAATTGTAGATTATGAGTCACGAACACATGAATCAACCTGGACTTGTCTTGGCACCAGGACCAGAAGGCTGGTGGGACTCCGAACGAGTTTCTTCACCACATGTATTGCACTGTCCCGATGGAACTTGGAAGATGTGGTATTACGGTCGGGATGCCTCGTTTGATAGACAGATTAATTTGCCAACTGGTCGCTGTGGTTTAGCAATTTCCGCAGATGGAATTCACTGGCAACGCGTACAAGGACCATTAACGATGGGCGCTGTGTTTGAGCCTCACCCCGATCCTAATCGGTTTGACTCAGCCCATGTCGGTGTGAGCAATGTACACTTCCACAATAATCTTTATTGGATGTGGTACTTTGGTGGCGATCGCACGGTTGTTGATTTGGGAAAGTTTAAAGCTAAAGGATTAAATATGCGCCCTGGGTGTGCTATCTCGCGTGATGGCGTGAATTGGGTACGGCTGGAAAGCATTTATCAAGGAGCTTTTCTCGATTTGGGTAAGCCGGGGGAGTTTGATGCACTGTTCTGCGCGTGGCCCCAAGTGCTACCTGATGATGATGGAACTTGGAAATTGTACTACCACACCTTAAACCCGGATAAAGGATTCTTAGTTGGCTTAGCCTTATCCCCCGATGGTTTGCGTTGGGAGAAAGTCGGTCAGATTTTGGGGCCAGGTGAATCTGGCAGTTTTGATGAGAGAGGCATTGGTACTCGCACTGTCCTCAAAATAAATGGACAGTACGTAATGTTTTACGAAGGTGTTAACACCAGTGGTTATCACTCCATTGGTCTAGCTATTTCTGACGACGGTATTCATTGGCAAAAAGATAAAGGCGAGCAACCCGGAGGCGCTGTGTTTTCTCATGCCCAAAAGGGTTCTGGGCGTTGGGATGCACGGGCAATAGGCACGCCTTGTGTAGTGCCAATGGACGATGGTAGTTTCCGTATGTACTACATTGGCGCTAACGAAGGCGGACATGATGAGCTTTCGTCACAGCATCAGATTGGTTTGGCTGTGAGTGCTGGAGCTAATTTTCGCCAATGGCATCGCTGGGGTGAGTGAGAAGTGCTGAGTGTTTAGCAGCATCTAGGCTTAACTCTTTGAGATTGAGTTGATTGATTTCGCATTCAATTGCTTGAGAGGTAAAGGTTCAGCGCTCAACCAACCATAAGCCAAGACTACTTACCTTTTGGGAACACGGCTTTAGCTATACACGCTGTTTTGTTCAGGTACAGGAGGTATTTCTTGGGAGTGTAAGCACATATACTTTTCTCCACAGGTATTTCTTCTAGTTTATTGATTATTTGAGCAGCTAACTTAATTTTTTCTTCCCCGTGTAATACACTGTAGGTTTGCTCTTTCTAATCATGTAATACACGGTAAATCTGCTATTTTTTTGTTAAGCAATATTTCGCCAACGGTATCAGAACTTTGGTCAATGGGATACAGGGTTGTTCCCTTTACCTGTTGGGGTGCAGCTGAGTCTATTTTAGTGAACCCTAAAACAGGTTTGCTCTATGTTGCTCTATGGTGTTAACGATAGCCGTAAGCCAGCAGGGAGAGCGCTGGCTTATTAGAGACAAAAACCTTACACTAACTAGACTCGGTAAGTTCTTGGTGTTTGTCCTGTCCAGCGTTTGAAAGCACGGTGAAAGGCACTAGGTTCAGAAAAACCCAGCAGAAAGGCGACATCGTGAATCGGAGTATTTGGGTTTTTCAAATGGCGCAGGGCTAGTTCTTTGCGGGTATCATCTAGAAGTTGCTGGTAAGATGTACCCTCGGCTTGTAATTCTCGCTGCAACTGGCGGACGCTGATAGCCAAACTACGAGCGATCGCTTCTATTGATGGCAGTTCCCCTTTTAAATTTTGGGCGATCGCCTGTACAACTTGTCTAGTGTAATCATCTTGTCGATTCATGGCATCAAGCATCGCTTCTGCATGTTGCTCAAAAACCGAAAGCAAGCTGGCATTTGCCGATAGTACCTGCCACTTGAGACAATTGGCATCGAAAATAATGCGATTCGTTGGCATCGAGAAATGCAAGCCTGTCCCAAAGATGCGATCGTGTTCGGCAGTATCGGCAGGACGTGGATATTGAAACCAAACAGCATGGGGATAAAGTACGTTTCCTGTCAGTGTTTGGGTTGCTTTCATCAGTGAGGCAAAAGTGCTGTCAACTGCATATCGAGGTTGTTCTAATAGATAATTTTTTAAATCGTCTACAATATCGCAATCACAGAATACCATTCCATCAGATACAGAAAAGTGAATATAAGCTCCCTGACTAAACAAATGGGTGTAGCGAGAAAGTTTTTCTAAGACTTCTTCAAAAGTTTGGCAATTGACCAATACATAACCAACGATACCAAACGTCGCTAGATTAAAGACCTCACCTAAGTGTAAGCCAAGATTTTCATCACCTGTGCGTTTAACCGCTTCTCGCCATACTGCACTATGCAGCGTTCCAGAAATCCGGCGATCGGGCATTGTTAATAAAGCAGGTTCAATCCCAACAGCAGTGCAGAGGCGATCGGAATCGACCCCATATCTCGCCGCCGCATATTGGACAATGCCTCGCGTGATGTAGACGGAGAAGGTAGCTTCTTTCATGCGCTTTGCGTGGACGGGAATTGGGTATTGAAGACAAGCGAAGAGATAACTCCTGTACAGACGCGATTAAGCGCGTCGCGACTCCCGCACTCTCGAACGGCACAATCGGTCAACTTATTGGCGGGACGTGTCAATTCAGAACATAGCAGAAAAAATATTCTGGAAATGTAGTCAAGCAGCAATGCATCAGACAAAGACACAGCGGTTGAGATGCATTGACATTGTAACCAAAAGGAGATTTCCCAAGATGAAACCGATGAATGTACAAACTCACTCCAACACATCGATCGCAACAGCTGCTGTACAACCAGAATTGATTATAAATCCTGTAACTGGCGATCGCATGACTATCCTGCATTCGACTAATGAAAGCGCTGGCACCTATGTAAAAATATGTTTTGACTTACCCCCAGGAGCGAAAGGTAGTCCACTACACTATCACCCCAACATGAATGAAACATTTACAGTGCTGAGGGGTTGCCTGGAAATGGAAATCGGTCGCAAGGGAAACCGACGCACACTAAAGGCAGGAGAAAGTCTGCGGGTTCCTGCTGGGGTACAGCATAGTTTTTGCAATATCTCTAACGATTGGGTCACGTTTACGAGTGAAAATCAGCCCCCAGGACAGTTTGAACAATTTATCAGAGGCATGTACGGTCTGGCAATTGATGGCAAAGTTAATGGCGAGGGTATGCCAACTAATCTGCTGCACTTTGCTTTATTGCTGAAGAAAGCAGACACAATCTTGGTTGGGCCACCGCTGTTTGTACAAAAGCTACTGGTTAACACCCTAGTACAAATAGCTAACTGGGTAGGGGTAGAGCGATCGCTCCTCAAGTACTGGAATAACAAATAACAAAGATGTTCTTGGGACTGGGGATTAGGAAGAATTTGTTTCCCTATTTCCCCTACACCCACTTTCAAGGATTATTTGCGATCGCATTAACACTATTAGGAGAAAAATTCGATGAACCGCTTGCAACTAGCCAGAGCCACGGGTATTTTGTTCGTTTTTCTAGTTGTGCTACTGAATATACCTTACACACTGCTGATTCAAAATTTTGAGTATGATGATATTCTTCGTAAGCCTACTGACTACGTTTTAACTCAGTTTCATGCAGGCGGAGCAGAATTAATTTTCACTTGGTTTGTCTTTGGACTAGCAGCATTGTTATTTATTCCTGCAAGTATGCTTCTGCACAAAGTAATTGGACGCGATGATACTCCTTATCTGACAACTGCCACCGTAATGGGCGCACTTTCCGGCATACTTCAATCTGTTGGGTTAATGCGCTGGGTGTTTGTGATTCCTGTGTTGGCAGATTTATACACGTCAACTACCAGCGCAACGACACGCGAGGCAGTGGTTGTCGTCTACCAAGCAGTCCATCAATATGGTGGTGTTGTAATTGGCGAACATCTAGGACAAACGTTGCTAGTTTGCTGGACACTGGGGGTAGGACTGGCAATACTGCGATCGCCCTTATTCAAATCCTGGGTTGCTTGGTTGGGATTGGTAACTATACCGTTGTTACTCTTGGGGCAAAGTGAGCTATTAGCCACGGTAATGCCCACTATGCCCGTGCTAAAAACCACCCCTATAGGATTTATGATGTGGGAAGTTTGGTTACTTGTTGTGGGAATCTCTCTACTGCGAGTACCTAGTCAACGACTTGCACTAGTAGCAAAGTAAGTTTAGCAATGATGTGGGTAATGCGATCGCTCTCTGATTGAATACGGAGGGCAATTTACCGTGTCATATTATTCTGTTTATTTCTGCGTGTCTAAATTTATTCCACTATTATGGAACGCCTGTAATTTTAGTCTACATAGTCCTTTGTAATTTCAAGATTAGCAGCGTTATCTGAAACGATTGGGCGATGCATTTATCTCAAGAATATCCTCAACTTGAAAATTGCTCTTAGCGATCGGACATTTGCCATCTATGTCAAGAATGTCTTTGACCTGCAAATCATTTGGCTCGACTGGGCGATTTCCGTCTAAAGTTAGCATGTTATGCTCCTAAAAATTGCTCTTAGCAATCGAGCGTTGACCATCTATGTCAATTATTTTTTCAGAATAATTTTCATTGTTTACGATTGGGCGCTGACCATCTATCGCTCTTGTTAGGACGATATCAAGCAGCAACTGCTAGTAAAATAAACACAGATTGCCTCAAATAACTTTCAACAGTAACTATCTATAAAAATTGTAATATGTGCAATCTGTAGTTAGCAAACGTTAAGAATCAACATAATTTGAGATATAAAGTAGCTATGCAAGCAGAATATCGGCAACGTCGCGAGCAGTTAATGGCAAAAATTAGTAATGGCACAGCCATTTTTCGCAGTGCGCCAATGGCAGTGATGCACAACGATGTCGAATACGCTTATCGCCAAGATAGTGATTTTTTCTATCTGACTGGTTTTAATGAACCTCAAGCAGTGGCGGTGTTAGCGCCGCATCATGCAGAACATCGGTTTGTGCTGTTTGTCCAACCCAAGGATAGAGAAAAGGAAGTTTGGACTGGTTATCGCTGTGGAGTAGATGCAGCAAAGGAAATTTATGGTGCAGATGAAGCTTACCCCATCACGGAACTGGATGAAAAGTTGCCACAATATTTGGAAAAAGCCGATCGCATTTACTATCATTTAGGACGCGATCGCAGTTTTAATGACCAAATTTTGGGGCATTACCAGCGGTTACTGCAAACTTATCCCAAACGCGGCACAGGGCCAATTGCCATTGAAGACACCGGGCCAATTCTCAGTAGCATGAGACTAATCAAAAGTGAAGCTGAGTTGGAATTGATGCGGCAAGCTGCGGCGATCGCTATTGAAGCACACAATCACGCACGGGAATTCGCCGCGCCTGGACGTTATGAGTACGAAATCCAGGCAGAAATAGAACACATCTTTCGCCTACGGGGTGGAATGGGGCCAGCTTATCCTTCAATTGTGGCTTCCGGTGTCAACGCCTGCGTCCTGCACTACATTGAGAATGTGCGTCAGATACAGGATGGGGACTTGCTGCTAATTGATGCTGGTTGTGCTTACAGTTATTACAACTCCGATATTACCCGGACATTTCCGGTAGGGGGTAAGTTTACGCCAGAACAAAAGACATTGTACGAAATTGTTTTAGAAGCACAGAAACAGGCGATCGCTCAAGTGCAACCAGGGAATACATTCAAATCAGTTCACGATACCGCAGTGCGCGTCCTAACTGAAGGCTTAGTGGAACTGGGTATCCTCAAAGGCGAAATTGACAAGTTAATAGAAGAAGAAAAATACAAGCCATATTACATGCACCGCACCAGTCATTGGTTAGGCTTGGATGTCCATGATGTGGGTGTTTACCAACACGGTGAGGACAAACCACAGATTTTACAACCCGGTCAAATTCTGACAGTGGAACCAGGACTTTATATTGTCCCAGATACGAAACTAGCAGAAGACCAGCCAGAAACCGATCCCCGCTGGGTTGGCATTGGGATTCGTATTGAAGATGATGTGTTAGTTACATCTAATGGACATGAAGTATTAACTGCTGGCGTTCCCAAAGAAGTAGATGAAGTGGAGAGATAAGCTAGTATTGCGTATCCATTTAGCGATCGTTGACTGTTAAAAGTCAACGCTCAACAATTAACTACATCCTTCAACATATTCAACTTCTGGCAGTTTACCTGAGCGAAACTGAGTGACACGCTTGCCATCAGTCTCAAATACTAAACGATAATTCTGGTCAACGCGGTCTTTCGGGATAAATGTCAGGTAGTGTCCACCTTGGACGTATTTATGAGGAGTAACTTGAATTTGCCCTGGGTAAAGTGACTTAATTCGGGCTTCGCTATCTCCTATTTTTGCGCCTTTAAGGGTAGTGATTTTGCTATTTTTCCACACATCTACCCTGGATATGCGACCTTCTGTCACCATGAAACCAACCTGCTTCGGTTCCGCCTTTGGCTTGACGTAGTAGCAATTATTATTCGGCGATTCGCCAACTAACTTAGTCCCAGAAGCGTTTGTCGCTTGGGAGACACTCATGCCAACTCGAACCTGTCCGACACCATTGATGAACAATTTGGATTGGTTGGTCAGTTTCGCTTGTGCTAGCACTATCCCGACACTTAGAGAAGAAAAGACAAGTGTTGTGGTGGCGAGAGTCAATAATTTAGCTTTACTATTCATGATTTTTGACGTAAAAACACGTGTATAGTTTTATCTACAAAACTGATTCTACCAATTTCAGACTTTTCTCTTAAAGCCATACAATCTCTATAATTCACATTTTGCTTTTCAGCAGCGATTATTGATAAACATGAATTTAGGCAGATAAATCTTGATTGGCTAAATTCGGTACTAATCAACAGTAAATAACTCGTAATCGGTAGGTCGAAGATTTTGCGATCGCAGTCTCAGGTAGTGCAAATACCTGTATTACAAAAATCCAGCTTCAGTATCAGTTAGAAACAACAAGCACATTACCAACATCACTATTCCTGAAACTGATACTTCAACTTTTGGACTTTAATACTTGTATAGCTTTAAATCCTTCCCATGTCTGACTAAAAAATACGATGGGAATAATCAAACCAACTGGTTTACCAGTTTTTGCGATCGCTGTATTTGTTTCTAAAAATTTTTCAAGTTTACTTTTCATATAGAAAGACATTACAATCGATAACAAGCACAATCCAATATATGCAAAACGCAAAAACATTGTTTCACCTGGTGAAAATAGTTGTCTAATTACTGATTGGCTAGTAATATATGTTTTTTATATACTGATTAATAGCAAAGTGTATGGGTAATTATGCGTAAATAATATAATTAATGTAGCTATAATTAGGATTTAACCAAAACTATATAGCTAAGTAATTATACTCTAGTTTTAGTAAAATCAGTATCTATAAATAGCATTAATTTATCTTTTTTGATGACATAAGCAATTACTTTTTTGTTGTGGATTTAGTAAGTATATTTTTTCTGCAAAAAGCCTAATCCGTTGATAGGTGAAACTTAGCTACTACTTCAATCAAACCAACAATATTACGATTGAATTCCGGTAAATCTTCCGCAGGTATCCAATATTCCTGATGTATGGAACCGCCTACTGTTTTGACTGAGTAGCGACTTAAAAAGTCTGCACGCACTTGAAAGCGGGTTACATAGCCAATGTATCCCGTGTCAACACTTGCTGCATTCCAGTTGCGGGCAATTTGCATGGCGTATTCTTCATTTAATACTGGGTAGAAAATAGGCTGTTCTGGTAATCGGGGCGGAAATTCGTGATTGCCACTTTTTCTAATCAAAGCTAGTTCCTTTGGCCCAGTAGGACGGTAGAGTGTAATTGTTTCTGCATCCCAACTGGGCAAAGGCTCCCGCGCTTGCAACCATGTTGTAGGAATGCCTTCCCCACCTGTAGATAGCGCTACAATGCCACCAGCGATCGCACAAGTGGTATCTCTATCTCCCAAGCCACTCACGGTTAACCAAAGTGCTTCTTCGTAGCGATCGAGGTGCTGTGCAGCACACCACAGAGCAAAGGGAACTGTATCTTGTGCTGAGACATGTGTCCCGTTTCCCAGCACCGCAGCAGCTGACGGCACTGGTGTATCGGCTAAATCACGAGCCAAGCGGATTTTTGAACTCACTTCGCTTTCTGGAACGTAAGGCAGCACAAGGTTGAGAAATTCTTCTTTGCTAGGCAAAGAATTTTTGAGTCTCCAAGCCCAAGCAGCGGCAACTGCTACCGCAATAGCACCAGCGATCGCTTCTGGATGGGTATGAGTAATTTCGGCGCTAGCACGGGCTTGACTGATAACCAAATCCAGATCCTCAGCAAAAAATGCCCCTATGGGCGCAACCCGCATTGCTGCCCCATTGCCATAAGAACCCTGTCCGCCAAACAGACTACTCGCCACCTGTTGCCAAGGTTCGCCCTCCCGTATCTGCATTAACAGTCCTTGCATTGCTGGCCCATAACCCCGTTGGCTGTCGTATTGTTTTGCAAAGCTTTCTGCTAGCTTATCCTGATTAATCTCTCCATATTCTCTGAGAATTGCCACAATTGAGAGTGCCATTTGAGTATCGTCAGTGTAATACCAAGGCGATGCAGGGATGGCACGCGCTGCCACTAAACTCTCCACGACATTTGGATGGAGAAAAAATCGCTCTCCAAAAGCATCTCCTACCGATAAACCTTCAAGAGAACATTGGGCGCAAAGAAGGCGAGTATCATTAGTTTTGCTCATAAGTTCCTGTTGGACGGATATTTTTTGTAGTACAAAAGCTACATCAGTAATATAAAAGATTTTAGCTTGGAACTTCCGATTATTCGAGATTTAGCTGTATTGCCGACTGGATGAATTGGTAGATAACTCAGCATTCGCGCAATCGAAAGTAAATATTGCTGAGTCGCGGAAGTAGCAGAATAAAGTTAATAAAAGTGTAAACTTACTACGAGCTTGCATAAGTCTTTAATTAGCCTCTGATAAATATATCAACAAGTATTCTGGAGGCAAAAATATGAAACTTCACTATCGTGGTCTGAGCTACGAATACGACCCAAACCAAAAAGCAAAACAACCATTTCAGCCAGTTCCTAAATCAGGAAGAGCTTATGACCTGATGTATCGTGGGGTTACTTATCGTGTCGATCCCAATGCTCAATCAGCTGAAGATCCTTTATCACTACCAGCTTATAAATTGATTTATAGGGGACTCACCTACTTGATAAACAGAACTACACACGGAGAAGTTACTGTCGTCTCTCAACCAGCAAGCACTTCAAAAGTTGGGACACCCGTTTTGGAAGAAGTAAATTTTCAAGAATAACTTGGCAATAAAAAATGAGGATAGTCAATACCATCCCCATTTTATTTTTGTTCCTTTGCCCATTTCCAGGCAACAGCCCAGAAAAGAGTCAACAATTACAGTTGCGGTACATACTGAGCTTTTTCTGGTACATCAGTGTATTCAGCTACAATCTGACGGAATTCTTCGCCGTCAATGGTTTCCTTCTCAATGAGCAAATCGACTAAGCGATCGGTAACAGTGCGATGGTCGCGCATAATCTTTTTAGCGGTTTGATAGCAATCTTCAACGATCGCCCGCACTTGAGCATCGATGCGGGAGGCGATCGCTTCAGAATATTCCGATCTTGTCGTCCAGTCACGACCCAAGAATACTTCTCCTTGTTGGCTTTCCAGTGACAGCGGTCCTAAATCGGACATTCCAAATCGGGTCACCATCTGCCGTGCCATTCCCGACAATTGCTGCAAGTCTCCACCTGCACCAGTTGTCACTTCCGCAGGGCCGAAAATCACCTCTTCAGCGGCGCGACCACCCAAAGCCCCAGTAATCCGAGCTTTCAGTTGGGAACGGGAAATTAGCCCCTGTTCTTCGTTGGGAGTAAACCAAGTCAGACCTTGTGCCTGTCCTCGTGGAATCAAGGTGACTTTCTGCACTGGGTCATGGTCTTTTAACAAGGTTCCCACTAAGGCGTGTCCGATTTCGTGGTAAGCAATCAAGCGCTTGCTCTTGCTGTCCACCAAGGGAGTGCCTTCCATCCCGGCGACTACCCGATCCACGGCATCATCAATTTCGCGGAGGGTGATAGCTTCTTTCCGTCTTCTGGCGGTAAGAATAGCAGCTTCATTGAGTAAGTTGGCTAAGTCAGCGCCAGTAAAACCAGGAGTCCGGCGAGCGATCGCATCTAAGGATACGCTAGGGTCTAGTTTCTTGTTGCGCGCGTGGACTTGCAATATTTCCAAACGTCCTTTGATATCAGGTGCATCGACTGTGACTTGGCGGTCAAAGCGTCCGGGACGTAACAAGGCTGAGTCTAATACATCGGGACGGTTAGTAGCAGCAATAATAATGATACCTGTGTTACCTTCAAAACCGTCCATCTCGGTGAGCAACTGGTTAAGAGTTTGCTCTCTCTCGTCGTTACCGCCACCGATACCAGCACCCCGTTGCCGTCCTACTGCGTCGATTTCATCGATAAAGATGATACAGGGAGCATTATCTTTAGCTTTCTTAAACAAATCGCGGACGCGGGATGCACCCACACCGACAAACATTTCCACAAATTCTGAGCCGGAAATGCTGAAGAATGGTACGCCAGCTTCTCCTGCGATCGCTTTTGCTAATAAAGTTTTACCAGTTCCTGGAGGCCCGACTAACAGCACTCCTTTGGGAATGCGTGCGCCTACAGCAGTAAATCTTTCTGGCTGCTTCAAGAAGGTGACGACTTCTTGCAGTTCTTCTTTAGCTTCTTCGATGCCTGCTACGTCATCAAATTTCACGCCAGTTTTTGCTTCCATTTGGAAACGCGCTCTGGATTTGCCAAAGTTCATCGCTTGACCTGGACCGCCTGGGAGGTTGCTAGAACGACGGAACAAAAAGAACAGTCCAGTAATCAATAAAATGGGAAAAATCAGATTGCCCAACAGTCCCCAGATTGCGCCATCATTCCGCATCGGGTGAGCATCAAAACTAATTCCTTTGGTTTTGAGCTTGCTAATTAACTCAGGAGCGTTAATCGGCAAATCCACTCGCCAGCGTTGGACGCGATTTTCAATGTCTCGATCGACTGCTTCTATAATTGCTGTCCTGCCGCCTTCGTACAGATCCACACTAGTGACGCGATCGGCATCCAAGTATTCCAGGAAGCGACCATAGGTCATGCGGGTATTGGCTGCATTCTTACCCATGTCGGCAGGAGCATTAGCAAACGCTCCTTGCCAGAAGAAAAAGCCAATTACTAAAGCTGGCAATGTCCACAGTGCTAGGACTTTCCAGGAAAATTTCATTTTAATTTGCCTCTAGATGCCATTACAATTATTCATCTCTAGCAAAAGATGGTGATATCACCCTCCCGGTTTACAGTGGCTACCCTTGGGAGAGGACTCGCTAATGCTACGCTATCGCTGCGCTAACGTCAGTCGCTCATTAAGGTGTCCCCCAAGACCGCGCTGTCTCACCTTAGTTACTAGATTAAGTTTGCAACGGATGTTTCTTAATCCATTTTGTTTAATCTGATGTCCAGTCATGCAAAGCTATAGAACCACTGGGGCATTACAGCGGTGCCGACAAGAATCTTAATTAAAGTTAACTTAATTTTAATACAGCTTGGATTAACCAGCAGAAAATTTAAGATAGCGATCGCCATCGCTAGGGGAAGACAGAAACCAATTTTGTTAAATAGTGGAAGATTGTGGTGGCGATCGCGTAATGCTTTTGGATTTTAATCGTGAGCGAGGTGATTTTTTGGAGGTGTGCAACTTTCAAATTCTGAGATAGGTCATAAAATATACATTTTATTAAGCAGGTTAAAGTTTAATTGCAACATTTGATACTTCATTGTTACAAAAAAAGATTAATCAATTTAACTACAAAAATGTCTTCCAAAAGTCTCAAACACTTGACTTTAGCCCTAGTTCTTCCATTTGTGAGTTTAGGGATATTAACTGCCTGTGTTCAAGGTAAAAGCGAAACTACAACAACTCTTACTCAAGCCCAAGTAGAAACCTTCATTGGGCCATCTGAGCGGCCCAACATGATACTCAACGTAAAACGCGAGGCTGGGGTATGTCCTCAAACAGTTGGTATTTGGACTTTCTTACTCCCCTTTGAAGGTGGTGCTGAACATACTGCTGTTGCTGACATTAGGAATGCTATGTTGTTAGCCTCTGGTGAAAAATTTTTAGAATACGAAGCACCATTGCGACAATCTTATGTATCTTGTGTTGGTAGTGCTAAGTCAGAAAGACCTCGCGTGTACAGTTTCCAGTTTCGCAATGGAAAGGCTTATTTTCGCCTGGATTTGAACCAAGCAACGCTGAATACCACAATTACGTATCAAGGAACAGGTGGATTCCGTCCCTACGTTCGCTGGATAGCTGCTGAATAGCTAAAGAACAACTTAATTTGCAATTTTTAAAATATAAAAATACTTAGCAATTAATAGCTAGTTTAAAATCCTGATATTAAAAGTGTTTCTGATGTTAGGTTTCGTAGGTTCAAACTTTGGATTGGTACAACTAAATCGTTGCCAACCCATTTCACATCAACAGACGTTGTTTTTCCTATCGGCAATATCAAACGTTTTGCTTCTTTAGTTTGGAGATTATAAATGAATAAGAGTTGTGTTCCTTTTCTGTTAGTGAGGTCGGTTACAATACGCATCCCGTCTTCGGAAAAGTCTGCTCTGTAAGAATTCAAAAATTCTCCAGCAGTTGATTTATACAGTAACTGGGATGTTCCAGTAGAAATGGAAAGTGCATACAGTTCGACATCAGGGCTATTTGGGGCAATTTTTTTGCTGTACAACACGGTTTGGCCATTGTCACTTTGAGCAACAAAGTTACCAATTGCAAGTTCTTGTATTTGCTTTGTTTTAGGAGTAATAGCAACCAAAGCGCCCTTTCCATTCGCATGGTTAAACTCGTTAATTAAAATTCGGTTATCTATTGTCCAACCAAGGACGTGAGGAGTAAAGTTATCTCTTTCATATACCTGGGACTCCTGACCAGTAGCAACATCATAAATCCATACACCAATGCGGTTACTTTCAATTCGGTTACGGTTTGAAATGAAAGCGATCGCATTACCATCTGGCGACCATTTCGGCTGTTGTGCCCAGTAGAGAATCCGCCCATGCTCAATACCTAAATTAGGCAAATCTTTTTTCCTTTGGGAAGTAGCAGCTCGAACCTGCTCATTACTGAGCGCTTTTACTTGCAATGTTTTTGTATCCAGGATATATAAAGCATTGTTATATTGAAATAACTGTTGCGAATTATCACTTGGACTCGGAATCAAAAGTGGAGTTTTAGAACCAGGTTCAGCAACATAATTTAGTCTATTGTTACGGTCATAAGAAAGCAAGTCAAGTGTGTATTCTTGACCATTAATTTCATCTTTAAATTTTACTTCATGACGCTTAAATGTTTTACTAAATTGCTTTCTTTGCTGCTTGTTAAAACCAATTATTTTTGTTTTGTACACTCTACGTTGCACGTTTATTTCTTCAGTTAGCCGAGGGTTTTGCCCAAGTAGTTGGCTCAATTGGTTCTTTTGTCTCTGACTTGGCACTTCTAAGAAAACTGCTTCTTGTCTATCTTCCTCTATTAGAATTACAGGAGTGTTTGCTAAGACGGTAGTATTAAAAGCAGTGGTCATTGCCTTTTGCCCCATGACACCAAAAATTGCACCGACTGTTAGCAACGAACCGACGGAAATCAACAGTAATTTTTTAGATGTCATTGAATACTTACTCTATATCTGTTTGAAATAACTTGAGCTTTTAATGTGTTTTACGTAGTTGTGGAATTTCACCGTACAAAAGCTTTGTATTGCTTTATCTTCCTTGCCACCGTCACCTACTTAACTTCCGTAATTTGTAAAGTGTAAGGGAAATACTTGCCTTTTTCGTATGAACCTACCCAAATCTGGTAGTTTCCAGGAAGCCATTCACCAACCATGCCAGGATTTTTACCATCAAAATCGTCGTTACACCAAGTGCCACCAGGGCCTTTGATCGCGATGGTGGTATCTTCAGGACTTTGAACTTGTAGCTTCAAGTAATCAAATTTACTTGTTAGTACCAGGGTGTGGTCTGGGGCTTCATCTACAAATCCAGTACATGGGCCAGTGGGTGTTTCAGTTCTTCCAGCAATTTGGTTCTCAGACACTGAACCGCCACTCATACCTCTAACTACCAAGGGATCTGGGGAAAATTGGTGGTCGATAGTTACATCTCCAAATATCGGTGGTGCTTCCTGAGCATCAGCTACGACATGAATTGTCGATGTGACACACAGTGTAACTATTATCAACGATAATCTTATCCCTCTATTTAGCGCTGTTCTTGACATTGTAATTATATATATTTCTCAGTGTTTTGAAAGACACTAATTTTACACACCAAGTTCCCCAGATGAGAGAAATTGACTACTTATGAAGGATAAAGGGTTTACTGAATCGCACACTGACCAAAGAAAGGTAGAGGAGCAATCATGCTTACATTTCCGGTATGGGTTTAAAGCAATTTGTTCAGGAGTGGGGTTACTAGCAAGAAAGTCAAGGATGTATCGGTAAACTTGTGCTAGTAGTGCTGTTGAAGACTTAAAGGCAGTAGTTCAGGTAGGCGATGCCTCAATACGGTTCGGATAAGACTTGATCCCCCCAACCCCCCTTTTTAAGGGGGGCTAAGAATGGCTCTATTTCCCCCCTTTTTAAGGGGGGACTAAGGGGGATCTTCAAGGACTATGCACCTAACCGAAGCGTATTGGGCGATGCCTAGTTGTGCTATTTGTTGAGATACTTCCTCTGCTACTTCCAGAGTGATTCTGGGCATAGTCCGCTTTCCTGGAGTGTTTCTTCCTGCTCATTATTGTAGCTGTGCTATGAAGGGTATCCCAAAAGGAGCGATCGCACCAGCAATAACCTTTTAACTCATATCTGAAAAATTAGCGCCTGCTTTCAGTAGAAAACACACTACTGTTTATAAAACAGTCAAGTAAGTTTGCTCAGAATTCATCGGTAAAATCCGTAATTTCCGATTTTTTAAGTCTGGTTCTAGCCCTAAAACTTCCATTGGCGTGACACCCAAAAGCGCATAAGGTACTTCTGTGAGTTCCAGACAATCAAAAGTTCCTTGCCGTTCTCCAATAAACAGTTCAACATCTCGAAAAATCCGCCCTTGCTGTACACCAGCAGCAGTTTCTACCTGGGCTTCTCCACCTTGAACTAAACCTAGTTGACTAATAATGTTAGTAGGTAAGCATAGCAACGTCGCACCTGTATCAACTAAAACATTATCTAGAGTACAAGAGCGAATTTCTTCTTGAGAAATGAAGCCTCTTTGAGCCAGCACTCGATCGATTCGATTCGTGACAGTGAGGGTAACTATTACTTGCCCCATTTGCTTACCCTGAAGATTTGGCAATACTAGCTTACCCATTTCAGCAAACTCCTGAAAATGCTGTATTTCTCAACTATATACAAAGACGCAAAAGCACTCTCTGTGCGACGGACACTTTGCTCAACGGGGGTTACCCCCGCACGCAAGCGTCCTCTGCGTCTCTGCGTGAAACATTCTCTCTAACTTCCTACACCATCTCAGACGAAGCCTGTACCATTGGCTGAGGCTGAGGCTGGAACATGAACAATGAGTACACCACATCTCGGCGGATGTTGACCATCATATCCAAAAAGAGTTCGTATCCCTCACTCTTGTACTCAATCAACGGATCTTTTTGACCGTAGCCACGCAATCCCACTGATTCGCGCAAGGCATCCATTTGTTGGAGGTGTTCCCGCCACAGGGTATCAATCCGTTGCAAGATAAAGAAACGTTCGGCTTGCCGCATGAGTCCAGGCTGAATTTGGTCAATCTGCGCTTCTTTGAGGTCGTAGGCAATTCGCACCTGTTCGTGGAGGAAGGCTTTAATCTCAGTAACAGACATATCCTCTAATTGGGTTGCCTGCAAGTCCGCTAGCAGATAGACAAATTCTTTGACTTTCTCAACCAACTTTTCTAATTCCCACTCTTCTGAGGGCAAGTCTGGGTTGATGTAGTAGTCAACGATGTCATCCATCGTTTTTTCGGCGTATTTGATTACCTGTTCTTTCAAGTCTTGACCTTCTAACACCCGACGGCGTTCGGCGTAGATGGCGCGACGTTGGTTATTCATCACCTCATCGTACTCAAACACCTGCTTACGGATGTCGTAGTAGTAAGTTTCGACTTTTTTCTGTGCGCCTTCCAAACTGCGAGTCAGCATCCCGGATTCAATGGGCATATCTTCTTCGACGTTGAAGGCATTCATTAAACCAGCAACGCGATCGCCACCAAAAATCCGCAGTAGGTTATCCTCTAAACTCAGGAAGAATCTTGTTGAACCAGGGTCGCCTTGCCGTCCTGCGCGTCCTCGTAACTGGTTATCAATTCGCCGTGATTCGTGGCGTTCTGTACCAATTACGTGCAAACCGCCCAATTCCACAACCTCGTTGTGTTCGCGGCTAGTAAATCCTTCGTACTCGTGCTTAATCCGGTTGTAAGCATCCCGCAATTTCTGGATTACAAGGTCGTCCGTGGGAGCTTTTTCTGCTGCCACTGCTACCTTGTCTTCTGCTTCTAGTTCTGGTAAACTGCGCTCACCATACTCCCGTACCGCAGATTCTACCGCTTCTTTCAATAGCTGTTCTGTTTCTTTTGAAACTTGAGTGGGGAAAATTTCTGGTGAAGCTCTCCAAGTTTTAACTTTTTTGCCAGGAACAAAACCTTGACCACCACCATGTCCTGTAGGCAACCCAGCAGCTCTTTGCACGCCAAATACATCTTCATCTTCTGGCATGACAATCCGAGGCATGAAATATTCCCGCAACTTCAGACGCGCCATGTATTCGGAGTTACCACCAAGAATGATGTCTGTACCTCGACCAGCCATGTTAGTCGCAATAGTTACAGCCCCTCTGCGTCCTGCCTGGGCGACAATCTCTGCTTCCCGTTCCACGTTTTCTGGTCGAGCGTTGAGCAACTCGTGGGGAATTTGTTGCTGTTTGAGGAGCTGGCTGAGATATTCAGATTTTTCTACGCTAGTGGTTCCTACCAATACTGGTCTACCGAGTTGGTGCATTTCAGCACATTCTTTAGCGATCGCACCCCACTTACCTACTTCTGTCTTAAACACCATGTCAGACCAATCTTGGCGGTTTCTAGGTCTGTTAGTAGGAATTACAGCAACTTCCAATTTGTAAATTTTTTCAAACTCTGGTTCTTCTGTTTTTGCTGTTCCTGTCATGCCACCCAATTTAGGATAGAGCAAGAACAAATTTTGATAAGTAATTGTTGCTAAAGTTTGAGTTTCCGGCTGAATTTCTACATGTTCTTTGGCTTCAATTGCTTGGTGCAGACCATCACTCCAACGCCGTCCTGGCAATACCCGCCCAGTAAATTCATCTACAATTACCACTTCCCCATTACGGACGATATAGTTAACATCCTTGAGGAAAAGTTCTTTGGCTTTAATGGCATTGAACACGAAGTGCGCCCACGGATCGTCTGGGTTAAATAAATCTGTTACTCCTAAAAGATTTTCTGCTTCTGCAAAGCCTTCATCTGTCAACAGCACGTTACGGGCTTTTTCATCTACCTCGTAATGCTCATCTTTTTTTAGCGTCACTGAGATTTCAGCTGCTTGCAGGTATTTTTCCGTAGGTCTTTCTACCTGCCCGGAAATAATCAGTGGTGTCCGCGCCTCATCAACAAGAATCGAGTCTACCTCGTCAATTACGCAATAGTTGAACGGGCGTTGCACCACATCAGCCATGGATGTTGCCATGTTGTCCCGCAGGTAGTCAAAACCTACTTCACTGTTGGTGACATAAGTGATGTCGCACTCATAGTTCTTCTGGCGTTCGCTGGGAGTCATGCTTGCTTGAATCAGCCCCACACTCAAACCCAAAAAGCGATGCACCTGTCCCATCCATTCCGCGTCCCGACGAGCCAAGTAATCGTTCACAGTGATTACGTGTACGCCTTTTCCATTCAGGGCATTTAAATAACTCGGTAATGTAGCAACTAGGGTTTTACCCTCCCCAGTTTTCATTTCCGCGATTTGCCCACTATGCAGAATTACACCGCCTAACAACTGAACATCAAAATGCCGTAATCCTAAGACTCGCCGTCCTGCTTCTCTTACCACAGCAAAGGCTTCTGGCAGAATATCATCCAGGGTTTCGCCTTTAGCAAGCCGCTGTTTAAATTCTACTGTTTTGCCTTTTAAACCCTCATCAGAAAGAGCTTGAACTTCTTCCTCTAAGAGGTTAATTTCCGTAATGTAAGGTTGGTATTTTTTAAGCTTACGAGCGTTGGGATCGCCCAACAAGAGTTTTAGCATGGCAGGTTATAGAACTAAATGGAGGGGGATGAGGACTAAAGGTTTGGTATTGATTATAAGAATTTAACCGAACACAGCCATCTTGTTATGGATGGGCTATGAAATGGGAATTTGCTCAAAAACTAGATCCAATCAGTTTACTAAATGATTGGTTTTATTTCATAGTTTAAATCTGAAACTCTTTTTATAGTATCATTCTGCCTTCTACTGAAGCAGAGAACGCCGACCATGAGAGGTAGCGATCGCCCGACCTTTTTGAAGAGCAGGGGCAAAGGGGCAGGGGAAAGTGAACAAGTAAATATAAGATTATAGTATTCCCCCGCATTATCCTCAGCTTCCCTACTTCTCCCACTCCGGGCTGAGGCGGCGGAAATTGTATTCACTAGCGCTGGGATGACAGCTAACACAACTGCCAATTTGAACAGGACGCGGCAACTCGACTTTGGGATGCAAAGCTTTGAAGTAACGAGAGTTGTTGACGCGATATGGTGTTGCTTCGTCTGATAATTGAGTGCGAGAGAAAGTGGAAAGATACCTCCACACGAGAATGCGGGGCGGATCGACTAAAGGCTTAAGTTGTGCCCCATAGTGCTGTGAGTCTTCAAGGAGATTTTTCCAAGTTTGGGTAGGTAAAACAGCTGGTGGCAAAGCAATGTGGCAAGTAGAGCAGTTTTCTAAATACAATTCTTGCCCTAGTTGGTACTGTGCAGGTACTACGTCTACAGTGCCAATTTCAGCGGTAGGAGTGGCACTGTGAACACTAGTTACCGAAGCCAGAAGCCAACCCATAGCCAGACTCCAAGCCAAAATTACCAAAATTAATCCCAAGGGACGGCGTTTAAGTCGGCGTTCGACGCTAGCCTTCGGCAACGCTAGGGGCGAACGCCATAGCGGTTCGCTCTCGCGAGATTTACGCTTAACAAAATTTGACATTCCTCACATTTCCAAATGCGATATGGCGCTTGTAGCTAATAATAGGACTTACGCAGGCTTGATGGTGTTTCAAGTTTTGCGTAACTCCTTTACAGTGCAGGGAACGATTTTAGAAAGTTTTTAATTACGGCTGTGCAACTTTGTAAAAGTTCCATTAGTTTCTAAATACTTACCAAAGGAATAATATTCTGGTATTTTTAACTTTACTCACCATACAAATTAGCTATAATATCTCGGATTTAATTAGCACTAATATCTTCTCGGTCAGACTTTGAATAAATTGTTAGTAGCAAACTACTTGTAGAAGACTCGACTTGATAAATTAATCGGTATTCAGCACTCTTACCTTTTTGGATATTACTGTTGCGAGCCTTTACCTTATAAATAATATAATCGTCACCAATGCCCGCAATTCTATCTCCTACAAAGATTTCTGTCGCAATTGCTCAATAATCGGTTGAACATCAGAGCGAATATTGCCAAATATCTTTGAGAATCTCTAAAGTTCCTCCTCAAACTCATCGGAGAACCGAATTGAAACCGCATCATCACTCTGTATAAATTCTGTCCTATAGCTCACTAATTGGTCTAGTTTGACCCATTTTTGCTTGCTGCAAGGCTCTTTTCAAACTGGTTCTGAATCGGCTCATCTAAAACTAGATTTCCCTGAGCGTCAATCCTGCCAGTAACTTCGATCGCTTTCATCTGTTGCTACCTGTTTTTGTAGGAGATCTTAACACGCCGAAATCTAGGCAGGATAAGGAACCTGAAGTTTATATTCAGCCCTATTTTAAGGAATGGGAAGCGATCGCAATAATCGCTCAATAACAGTTCTGGCACCCCGTCCTCCTCTGGGGATAATGCGATGACAAAGAACATGAGGTACAAGAAATTTTACGTCATCGGGAATGGCATAGTCACGCCCTAATAGAAAAGCTAACGCTTGAGTAGCTCGTTGTAATGCCACACTACCGCGAGGACTAACACCTAGAGTAATTTCCTCATCTTGCCGCGTTGCCCGTACCAATTCCAGTATGTACTGTTGCAAAGATGTCTCCACTCGTACCTGGAAGCAAAGTTTACGCAATTGAGCCACTTCTGCCAAGGTAATACAAGGCTGCAAATCGCCAACATTCAGACCATGCTGGAGATTTTGCAGCATTTCAAGTTCTTCTGTAGCAGAAGGATAGCCTAAGCTCAACGACAACATGAACCGATCCATTTGTGCTTCTGGCAGAGGAAAAGTGCCTTGGTACTCAATGGGGTTCTGGGTAGCAATGACAAAGAAAGGCTGGGGAACTGTACGAGAGACACCATCAACTGTCACCTGATGTTCTTCCATCACTTCCAGCAAAGCCGACTGGGTGCGGGGTGTGGCGCGGTTGATTTCGTCAGCTAGCAGCACATTGGCAAATACTGGCCCTGCCATAAAACTAAATTCGCCGCTTTTTGGGTTCCAGATGTTGGTACCAGTGATGTCAGTTGGCAGTAAATCGGGGGTACATTGTAACCGTTGAAACTTACCATCTAGCGAACGAGCTAGAGATTTAGCGAGGAGAGTTTTGCCAACTCCTGGGACATCCTCTAGTAAAGCATGACCACCACCTAGCAGCGCGACTAGCACTAAACGTATGGCATCAGTTTTACCAACGATGGTACGAGCAAGATTTTGTGTTAGAGCGTCAATTTTTTCTCTCATGCAGTGTGGGGACTGGGGACTGGGGACTAGGGATTGGGGACTGGGGACTGGGGATTGGGAAAAATCCTTCCCAATCCCTGATACCTGATTCCCAATACTCCCATTTACAGTGTTCCCACTCAGCACTCAACAGTCATCAGTTAACAGTCATCAGTCAACACTTAAAACTTTTCTAGCAACGGTACAGTCAAGTTGAATTTGTGTTTTTAGGGCTTCTAGTGAAGGAAATTTCTGTTCGGGTCGCAAAAATTCAACTAGCTGCACAGCCAATTTTTTACCATACAAATCATCAGACCAATCGAACAGATGTACTTCCACAGATGAACAAGTACCATTGACTGTGGGACGATCGCCTATATTCATCACACCCAAGTTTTGAGGCTGAGGTACAGTTTCATCTGATGTTTTACTCAAAATAGAAACACGGACAGCATAGACACCTTTACGGGGCAAAAACTTGTCCTGTGGTAATTGAATATTGGCAGTAGGAAAACCAATAGTTCTCCCCAGTTGTTGACCTTGAACGACAACACCAATGAGGCTGTAGGGGCGACCTAGGAGTAAGTTGGCGTTTTTGATGTCGCCACTTTCGAGAGAGTGCCGAATCAATGAAGTGCTAATGGGAATCTCCTGGGTGGGGGCGCTGTCTGTATAAGTTTGTAAGGGAACGATGGTAACGGGGATATCGTACTTGGCGGCAAGTAACTGCAAATCCCTAGCGGTACCACGGCGCTGTTTGCCAAAACAAAAATCATGTCCAACGCTAATTCGCTGGCATTGCAGTTGTTGCACTAGAATCTTTTCTACGAAATCTTCGGGAGACAAAGCAGATAATTCTTTGTCGAAGGGTAGTAGTACTAGTTGTTCGACACCAAGCGATCGCAATTGTTGAACTTTTTCATCCAAAGGTGTTAATAAAGCACGGGGTTGCCCCGTAAAAAACTCCTGTGGATGGGGATGAAAAGTGACAACTGTCGAGTATGTACGTTCTTTATTTGTCAGTTGTCCTTCGTCAGCTGTCAGTTGTTGGTTGTCATTGGACTCCTGTACGGGCACAAGACCTTGCGCCGCTACCGATAACCGATCGCCAGCGTGTAAAACTGGTTGAATGACCCTGTGATGGCCAAGATGCACACCATCAAATTTGCCAAGAGCAACAGCAGTTGGTGTTAGCAGCCCTTCAGTCGAGGAAGCAACCCACACAGAACATCCATTTTGAGACAAATTTAGCACGTGGATTCTGGGATTTTAGGTTTATTTAGCTGTCAGCTACAAGCTACCTTACGGTTAGTCGCCTAGAGGAGGGCATAGTGTCTGGGGAGTGCGAAGTTAGAGTTAGGAGTTAGGAGTTATTATTCTCTTCCTTGTCCTTCTTGTCCCCCTCAGCTCCCCCTGCCTCCTATAGTTGCGGCACAACTGTGAGGTCAGTCGCGCTAACAGCTCTCGATCACCAATCTAATCTAAAATCGAGAATCGCTTCGATTGCAACCTTTACACAGAAAATTTGCTTGCAGAAAAAGATTCTGATAGGCAAACTGAGGTGGGAACCTGAAGCACCATTCCTTCCCGTGCCATGATTGCACCAGGAAATTTCTCAGACGCTTGTTCTCCGACACAATCCAAAAAGTCATCATTGTGAGCAGGATCGTGGTGAAAAATTACCAGAGTCTTGACATTAGCTGCTTTAGCCACTTTTACCGCTTCTTGCCAAGTAGAATGTCCCCAGCCAATTTTTGGGGATTTTGGTGAGTGATATTCCTCATCAGTATAGGTGGAATCGTAGATGAGGATGTCCGCATTGCGAGCTAGCCACAACACATTTTCATCCAGCCGATCTGGGAAATGTTCCGTATCAGTGATGTAAACAGCAGCACCACCTTGCCAGTTGACTCGGTATCCTATAGCTTCACCGGGATGATTTAGGGACGCCGTTTCTATGGTAATGTCATTGATATGTATTGGTTGCCCAGGTTTAATGTTGTGAAAACTCAAATTTGCCTGCATGATCTGCAAGGGCACCGGAAAATTTGGGTGGAGCATCTGGTCATTGAGGCGCTGTTCTATGGTGGAACCATCAGGAGCGATCGCACCATAAATATGAAAATCATTGCCTTTGACAAATCCTGGGACAAAGAAGGGGAACCCCTGCATGTGATCCCAGTGGGAGTGGGTAAAAAATATATGAGCTTCTAACGGCATTTGGCGCAATAAAGATTGCCCCAAAACATGCAGTCCCGTACCACCATCAAAAATTAAGCGTTTACCGCCCGCTTGCATCTCAATACAAGGGGTGTTACCGCCATAGCGGACGGTGTGTGGTCCTGGACTGGGGATGCTCCCGCGAACGCCCCAAAATTGTACGGTAAATTGGTTTTTTATCCTGGACATGGGTGTTGCTTACTGGACTGAGCGGGCGATCGACAATAAAAATGTTACTTCCTTTGTTAAGTTTATGCTGTCTTACCACATTTAGTAGAAGGTGTTTTTTTGGTAAAACAGCATACTCTATTTAGCTAGTTGTGTACACACAGGTGAGGTACTGTAAGGCAGTTGCCCCAAATTTTCCAAAAGTACGTGTATCCGTAATATCGAGAGTGCTACTACTTTATAGCTTAAATTTTGCTGTGATGCATTTAACTGGGTATTAGAGATTGGGTACTAGGTACTGGGGACTAAGCAAGAAGTGGAAAAGTAGGGGAACAGGACACAGGTACACGGGGAATATTTCAGTACAACTCTCCACGTAGCTGCGTCTGTTTTTTCTCCCTCATCTCCCTCATTTTCCCCACTCCGCATCTCCCCATCCCCACTCAGACAATTGATTTAGTCCGTTGGCATAGGTAAGATTGTATTGCAGAGGTGTTACACTAATGTAGTTTTTACGGATGACATGCACGTCAAGAGGCACATTATGTGTAAGATTTAAGCCTTCTGGAGGTTCCACATCTTCTATCACTTCCCCAGTTAACCAGTAGTATGTTTTACCACGGGGATCGACTCGCTTGTCAAAAACATCAACATAGCGCCGCACTCCCTGACGTGTCAGCATCACTCCAATAATTTCTTCCCACTTGACAGCAGGAACATTAACGTTGAGCAACATCAAATTAGGTAGGGGTTTTGCTGCGAGTTGGTCTACTAAAATTTTGGCAAACTTAGCAGCAGGTTGAAAGTCTTTGGACGTATGGCTAGTAAGACTCAACGCTATGCTGGGAATACCTTCAATCAAGCCTTCCATGGCCGCGGAAACGGTGCCAGAATAGAGAATTTCGGTTCCCAAATTTGCACCTTGATTAATGCCAGAAAGCACCAAGTCAGGGGGCGACTCTAGCAAAGCCCACAGCGCTAATTTCACACAGTCTGAGGGAGTACCATCACACGCCCAAGCTTTGACTGCGGGATCAAAAAGTGACTCGACAATTTCAGCGCGAATCGGCTGGTGCATTGTTAATCCATGTCCAGTTGCCGATCGCTCCCGATCGGGACAAACTACGGTTACATCATGACCGGCTTCTGCCAAGCAGTTTGCTAGGGTACGAATACCTAAAGCAGAAATACCGTCATCATTGCTAATGAGTAATTTCATGTGCAAATAGTCAAAAGGAGCCAGCGCTGAAGCAGGGTAGCCACTGGCTTGCTTTGGTTGCCAAAGTTTTAGCAAGTGGCATTGTCCCGATTCAGGCGACTGGCGTTCAATAGTCAATAGTTAACAGTCATAAGCTAATTGTCAATGCCTGATGTCACAAGCCAAGAATAAAAAACCGACTCACATGTTCAATCGCCTCTAAACTGGTAAAAAGAGGTGTAGTTTTGACTTTTGCCTTTGGTTCATTAATGGCATACTTGGTAAGGTTATTTATCGAGCAGTCCCCGGCTTTAAACTAATGACTATTGATTATTGACTAATGACTAATAATTTAAATAATTTAGAGGCTCAACTTTTAGCACTGCGGCAAGAAGGAGAAAAAGCGATCGCAGCCGCCGACACTCTAGAACAACTAGAGGAACTCAGAGTTAGCTATCTGGGTAAAAAGGGGCAACTAGGGGCGCTATTGCGAAGCATGGGGCAGATGAGTGCAGAGGAACGACCGAAAATTGGGGCGATCGCCAATACAGTCAAGGAGTCCCTGCAAACTAGTCTAGACCAGCAACGTGCTACTTTAGAAGCAGCACAAATTCGCTCCCAGCTAGAGGCTGAAACTCTCGATGTCACTATGCCGGGATTTTATCGTCCCCAAGGTCGCATCCATCCCCTGAACGGAATCATCGATCGGGCATTGGATATTTTTGTCGGTTTGGGCTACACCGTAGCTCAAGGCCCAGAAATGGAAACCGACTATTATAATTTTGAAGCTCTGAATACTCCGCCTGACCATCCTGCCCGTGATATGCAGGATACCTTCTACCTGCCAGATGGCAATCTACTACGGACTCATACTTCATCGGTACAAATTCGTTACATGGAAAAAGAAGAACCACCCATCCGGGTTGTTGCTCCAGGGCGAGTTTATCGAAGAGACAATGTAGATGCCACTCACTCAGCGGTATTCCATCAAATAGAACTTTTAGCGATCGATCGGGGACTGACGTTTACAGACCTCAAAGGCACTATTAAGGTGTTTTTGCAAGAAATGTTTGGCGAGTTGCCAATTCGCTTCCGTGCTAGTTATTTTCCATTTACGGAACCCTCCGCTGAGGTAGATTTGCAATGGAATGGCCGCTGGTTGGAAGTGATGGGTTGCGGTATGGTCGATCCGAATGTACTTAAAGCCGTGGGTTACGATCCAGAAATTTACACTGGGTTTGCTGCCGGTTTTGGTGTGGAACGGTTTGCAATGGTATTACATCAAATCGATGATATTCGCCGCTTATACGCCAGTGATTTGCGGTTCTTGCAGCAATTTTAGAAAAATTCGTAATTCGTGAGGGAGTTGCCTTCTTGGATACCACTTCCTCTACAATGTACCTGTTTATCCTTAAATAATAGGAGCAGCGATCGCAACCCAACTAATTCGTAGTAGTTCACGACCACTGGAATCCCTATTATCAACTCGAAGATGTGAATCACGCCTTGTGTAACGCACATTATCTGAGAGAACTTAAAGCCTTAGAATAAATCGAGCAAGAATCTTGGGCGAAGTCGATGAAAAAGGTTTTACTGTTAGCTTGCAATTATAAACATCGCTATCCCAAAGGTATTTCCTAAGATATTGTTGCTCGTCTCTATCAATTGTATGAGCAAATTCTCAAACGAGGGCTTGATTTTCACTCCTTCCAACCACCGTTAATCCGTAAAGGTAATAGAGGACGGGTGAAACGACGAGTTGGTCATAATTTGCTATTGCGGTTTCAAAATTATAAGCGGGATGTTTTACAGTTTCTCACAGAACCGGATGTTCCCTTTACTAATAATCAAGCCGAACGTGACTTGCGAATGATGAAATCAGTTTAGGCTTTATTTGGGCTTAATTTTTGTCTAAATTCCGTTAGTGGGGAATTTAGATGAGTATAAGTACTACTATATCGTTCAAGCAATCAGCAGAGGAATGCTTCATGCCGATCGATTAATCGAGTTGAGAGAGGTATCACATCAATCCCGATAATGAATGAGTGAGAATTTATAACCAAGTAAGTTCAAAATATTTGCCAACCTAAAAATGTATTAATTTTAATAATTTTGTTGTTAATACCATGATGACCAATAAATTTAGAGAAAGATAAAAAAGCGATCGCTCTGTTAGGAAAACATGATTGATAATCATCGAATCTTAACCCAAATAGCTTGTGCTGTGGAAATAGTAACTTAATTTTCTAATAAATTTATTTCTCAATTAAAATACAGGAATCATCAAAGATTCATGAAATTTTCTGTTTCTTTTCTTGGCGTACTTGGAGGCTCGTTTAAAAAGTAATTCTCACAAACTAGATAGGATTGCTATACACGTGTATTAGTTTAGATATAATAATGACTCATTCTTTGTTTTCCTAACTGGAGAAACCAATGGGTCGCGCCAAAAAGGTTGTTCTGGCATATTCTGGCGGAGTAGATACCTCAGTTTGCATCCCCTATCTCAAACATGAATGGGGTGTAGAAGAAGTAATCGCATTAGCAGCAGATTTAGGTCAGGGAGATGAATTAGAACCAATTAGAGAAAAAGCCCTGAAATCAGGTGCAAGAGAATCCCTAGTGGCGGATGTTAAAGATAGCTTCGTTAAAGATTATGCCTTTGGAGCGATTCAAGCCAATGCTCTCTACGAAAATCGCTATCCTCTAGGAACTGCCCTTGCCCGGCCGCTGATTGCAAAAATACTAGTAGAAACTGCCGAAAAATACAGTGCTGATGCGATCGCTCACGGTTGTACAGGCAAAGGTAACGATCAGGTTCGCTTTGATGTCTCCTGTGCTGCTCTTAATCCCAATCTCAAGATACTCGCACCAGCGCGGGAATGGGGCATGAGCCGAGAGGAAACTATCGCTTATGGTGAAAAGTTTGGCATCCCCGCACCAGTCAAAAAATCTTCTCCCTACAGTATCGACAAGAATTTACTCGGTCGTAGCATCGAAGCTGGTGTACTGGAAGATCCAGCAGCCGAACCACCAGAAGAAATTTATCAGATGACCAAAGCGATCGCTGATACTCCCAACGAACCAGAGTATATCGAAATTGGTTTCAATAGAGGTATTCCGACCACCCTCAACGGTACACCCAAAAACCCAGTTGAGCTAATTGAACAACTTAATCAGGTGGTAGGAAATCACGGCATTGGGCGGATTGATATGATAGAAAACCGCTTAGTGGGTATCAAATCACGAGAAATCTACGAATCACCCGCGATGTTAGTGCTAATTCAGGCACATCGGGATTTAGAAAGCTTGACTTTGACGGCAGATGTTAGTCACTACAAGCGGGGCATTGAAGAGACTTATACCCAAATAGTCTACAACGGTCTGTGGTATAGTCCACTCAAAAGCGCATTGGATGCATTTATTCAACAGACACAAGAACGAGTGTCGGGAATCGTGCGGGTAAAACTCATTAAAGGTAATGCCTCCATAGTCGGGCGTTGGAGTGACAATTCACTCTATAGCCCTGACTTGGCAACTTACGGTTCTGAAGACCAGTTTGACCATAAGGCAGCCGAAGGCTTTATTTACGTTTGGGGACTCCCAACTCGTATTTGGGCACAGCAGCAGTAAAGTTAAAAGGCAAAAGAGATAATATTTTCTTTTGCCTTTTTAATTTTTAATTGTTTACTCTCCCGTTACCCGCTTAACTTGACGGGATTCTAACCATAAAGGCACAACAATCAAGACTACAAGAATCAGCAAGGCAGCGATCGCAAATTGACTTACCCAAGCAACCAATTGTTCTAAAGAGATAACTCTGCCAGCAAAGAAAGCTAATGTCACCATCACACTAGCCCAAGTCCCTGCTCCTGCTAAGTTGTACAAAAAGAATTTTCTAAAGGGCATTTCAGCTATGCCAGCAAGTGGCGCAGCAAAAATCCGTAGTAATGCAAAAAAGCGACCAAAAAATACAGCTTTAGCAGCGTTTTGACTAAATTGTTCTTTAATATTTAGCAATTTTTCTTCAGAAATTCGGAAGAGTTTGCCTACTTGTAGCAGAAAAGACCAACCTCCGACTTTACCAATCCAATAGCCAACAGTACCACCGAGCGCAGCACCCGCAACGGCATTACCCAGAACGAACCAGTAACTCAGTTCATGACTACCAGCTAGAAACCCGCCCACTAAGGTCACAGTTTCACCAGGAAGGGGAATGCCCAAGTTTTCTAGCAAAATTCCCAAAAAAATTGCCCAGTAACCGTACTGATGGGCAAAATCCTGGATGTTTTCTAGTGAAATTAGATCGAGAGACATCCCGCACCGCCGCTTTACAATTTTTTACCTTTACTCTATCTTGGCTCGTTTGTGTCTGGGGTGTCAATCAAGCCTTTAAATAGAAATGATAGTCTATAACTATTTATAGATATTATTTATTGCCTATTGAGTATTGACGATTGTTTACTAACCAGTTAGTACCACAAGCACATAGTTGTGGACATAAAACAATAAGTTTTTATGAAAAATTTATAAATATCCCATCAAAATATAAAAATCTGGTAAAAGATATGTTTGATACTAAAATTCTTAGGCGTTTATGCCTATATTTATAAAAGTTAACACAAATTATACGGCATGGATACTGAAGCAAGCTGTCTCAACTGCATCGCTGTTAATTCCTGAATAAGTGAATGAAGCAGTAGTTTTGCCGTTGAAGCTGCACTAGCGTTGATGCCAAATTTCTGTTTTTGTTGAGTGTTTCAATTACCCAGTCAAATACATGAATATCTCACAAGAATTGCAAGTAGTTTTATTCAAGCCCCAAGGAAGCATAGACTTGGAGGGTGGTATAGCTTTGAGCGAACAGATGGTTGATATAGTGCCTCAGCCCGATCAACTCTGGGTTATTGATTTGTCAGAGGTGGATTTTATGGATAGTTCTGGATTAGTCCCACTGGTCAAAGGTCTAACATCTGCCCGTCAAAGCGGTTGTCGCTTAGTTCTCTGCAATGTCCAAGCCCCTGTGCGGTTAATCTTGGAACTGACTCAACTGGATTCGGTGTTTGAAATTTTTAACACTTACGAGGATATTTTTTCTAACTTCAACCATAACAATCTGGTGCTAGCAGGCTAGTCTTATAGATTACATACAAATGTATCTAACAAGCAAAAAACATTTGTGATTTTTACCTAGCGTTACTCACCATCACCAGCGATCGCACAACTACAAAAACAGTAGTTAGAGTTCAACCTATGGCTTGGCAGCGAGTAGTGTTAATGACAGACAAAGAAACTTGGTTGTCAGATGCTAACGCCAGCTAAGGGGGTGCAGTGGGAAATGAACAAAACAGTCATAGCAAATTTTACTCTTCTGCTACCCAAACTGCACCCAGTATGTAACTGAATACTCGATAAAAATTTCAGAAAATTATACCATTGTGGATTTTCGATTGGAAATTCAACTCTGGAGGTTGGTTGTGTACATCCATCTGTTGCAAACATTTTCCAAATGGGTTCTACATGCTCTCTGAGCATAAGGTCTGGCACTCTACAACAAGGTGAATCTTAAGTAAAGGTGTTCGCGGACGAAAAACATTGTCCTGTAAGTTCTTGAGAGTGCCAGCACAGTTATTTTATTTCAGGTTATTAGAAGCACGAGAATTTTTCTTTATTGTATTGTTTCAGAAACTAGGTAAACTATCTAAAAAAGCTCGTATAGCAGTCCGATTTGATTAGAGAACTTACTTATCAAGGAAAGAATAGGGAACAAGAAAGCAGATAGATAGAGGAATAGGTTGTTTTTTCACCCAATTACATAGGAGTCTCATATCAAGCATTTAGCTGTGGAGCTGAATTACGAATTAGTATTACAGCTTTAGGCATTTCATACAGCAGAAATGTTGCTTGGACTGGATGCTGGGCGAGGAAAGTTTGGCAGGTCAATGCCACTATGACTGGCATTGCGGGTTTTGAGTGCCAAACGATAACTCACACTTTGCAGTTCTGCTTGGAGTTGGCGATTTTCCCGTTGTAGGATTGCTACTTTTTCTCTCACAGGAGCCATGCGTTCCTCGAACTTACGACGATAAATTTGAGGTAACTCCTGTACTACTTGCTCTAACATCCGACTGCGATCGGTTAGTTCTTGTACTGACTGTCGCAGTTGGTAAATTTCGGCATCACGAGTAGTAATCTGTTCTTGATAGAACGTCACCTGCTGCTCAACAGCTTGCAACTGTTCTCGCAACGCCTGCAACTGACTCATATCCACATCAGGCTCGGCTCGCTGGGGCATAAAATTAGTATTGCCCTTCACTAGCCGGAAGAGTTCTTGAGAAAGCTGTTGCACTAATTGATCGCGAAGCTGCAACTCTTGGCGCAGCTGCGAGACTTCGCTAGAGAGAGCTTGAATGTTGGGTGTGTCAGTTTGGCTCACAGTGGCTTACAGCTCCCATTGACAAATCTTGTCGAATTCTAGGTATAACTGCGATAGTACTGCTTTTAGCAAGTACTTGTTAATTTAGCATTCCCAACCAAATCAAAAAAAAGGCACAAAATAAAAATTTTTTTAGACTTAACTTGTTCAGTACTGAGGGTTGAGGCTCTAAAACCTTGACACTCAGTACCTTTTACTCAGAAATTTCCTTAAGCGCTTACAGCAACTTTGTCTGTTTTTTCTTCAGGGAGTTCCTGCTTAATTGTCAGGTAGCGAAATACTTCTTCGCTTAAACGCATTGCACGTTCCATGGGAGCAACCACAGTTCCTGGCCCGGTATAGTTCATCTGGATGTAGATGCCGTCCCGATGCTTTTTAATTTCATAAGCCAGACGACGCTTCCCACGATTTTGAATTTGGATATCCTCAGCGCCTTGTTCTCGGAGCAAGTTTTGGTATTTCGCAATTGCTTGCTCTACCTGTTCGTCTCCCAGGTCAGGACGCAGAATGTACATTGTTTCGTAAACTGTGGACATATTTTTAAGTCTCCCTATGGACAAAATGGCTGCTAGTGTCGATTCATACCGATATTTTTACAAAAATACTAGTATTGCTCAACATCTGAAGCAACAAGGAACTATAATCTTACCAGTTTTCAATTTGAATCATTAGCCAAATCTACTGAAATTTCCATCTCTAACGAGAAGCTTCCCTACAGGCGGCTAGGGAGGAAGCCAACCCACCCTAGGGAAACCCCTTCGGGACTGTATCCTAGCCTGCGGAAAGCCCTGACGCTTTTGAGCGTTAACCAAACAGAGGTGTTCTGATTGAGTGCAAATGCCGTGAATATGAGGAAGCAATATCTTCCTCATGTCTCTGATTTCCTTTATCTTCCCCATACCTCAGTTAACATCGTTGATGGCAACTCAGTTTCAGGCTCAAGCCTCTACCACTGACTGAAGATTGCTAAGAGCTAACAGCTTTTAATCGCAGACAAAAGGATATTAATTAAGCTTATGGCGCAGCGCTATGTGCGAGTTCAAAATCTAGAAGGCAAGGTTTACTATGGGTTGCTACAACTGTCCCTCAACGTGCAGGTGTTGGATGCTCCACCTTGGTTACAAGGACAAGCCACAGAGCTAATTTTAAACCCAGACAATTACCAAATTCTTCCTCCCTGCGCTCCTTCAAAAATTGTGGCGGTAGGCAAAAATTATGCAAACCATGCGGCAGAGATGGGTACTACTGTACCAAATGAGCCATTAATTTTTCTCAAGCCATCTACATCTATTATCGCCTCTGAGACAGAAATTAAGTATCCTCCCCAATCGCAACGGGTAGACTACGAAGGGGAGTTAGCATTAGTGATTGGCGATCGCGCCTTTAACTGCACGCCACAAGAAGCTCAAACTAAAATTTGGGGTTACACCATCGCCAATGATGTTACAGCACGGGATCTACAACAAAAAGATGGTCAATGGACTAGAGCTAAAGGTTTTGATACTTTCTGCCCTCTAGGCCCTTGGATTGTCCGAGAATTAAATCCTGGAGCCAGATTGCAGACTTTCGTCAATGACGATGCCAATCCTCTACAATCTGCCTGTATCGATCAGATGGTTTTTCCCCCCGATATTCTCGTGTCTTATATCAGTCAGGTTATGACATTACTACCAGGGGATGTGGTGCTAACGGGTACGCCAGAGGGTGTTGGGTCATTACACCGAGGCGATCGCGTCCGCATTGAAATAGAAGGTATTGGTCGCCTAGAAAACACCGTGGCATCCCGTTAACGATTAGCGCACTTGCATATACACTGCATCAGAAATTGCCGGAATTTCTGCATAACGTCCAATTAGGGACTGGATAACGGAATATGCAACTGCTGCTAGAATACCTAGAAAAATTGTTGTGTATAGGGTTTGGATGGCAAAACCACTACTAGGAACTAGTCCAATAACATCGGTTAGGATGCTAAACAAAAAGATAATAATATCCAACAGTATTGCCTGCATGGTATTGAAACGTATAAAGTGACTGATTTTTTCGTTTCTCACCACTAAAAGCCATAAAGCAAAGAAAATAATCAGTCCTGCATAACGGACACCATAATAAATTCTTAGCAATGGGAGAAGGGGCAGAAACAGCAGTCCCAGTGGTGGAAACTGGGCTAGCAAAAATTGACCGAAGGCAAAAACCTCAATTAGAGGAAGTAGGTAAGGTAAACAAGCAAAAACCCGGTCGGAAACAGTTGTAGACCCGCGCCAAGTCATTGTGCATTCTCCTGTGGCTAAATTTCGAGAGTTACTTGAGCCTAGGATAACGCAGTTGCTTGGTCTTGCTCAGCTATTACGCCTTGAAATTGCAGCTTGACTCTAGTAAATTATTGACTGTTAACAGTTAACACTTAACTGTCAACAGTCAACTATTCTATGTACGCGATGCGGAAGCCCATCATACACTCGTACTGCTCTGGTTGTTGTTCAGTGAGTTTGCGAATGGCTTGGCCGCAACGAAGTTGACCCCCACGCCAACGAGGCTGACCGCTTGCGTCAGCGAGTAAACAAGACTGGCAAACCTGCTCGGGGGCAAGGATTTGATCGCCTGTTAAAATGACTAGCATCCAATCCCTCCTGTAAATCTTCGTTAGTTACCCGTATTTGTCCAGAGGAGGAAACGCTTCGTAGATACCCAAAAATAGGCTAAAGGCAGAGTGGGCGCGCGCTGCGCGTTATAAACTATTGTAATTTTCAATTGCGGAAGACGCTTCAAAGCATCCTCTGTTATCTTTTTGGTAAAAATGGGGGTAATAACAAAAAATTGCCTAGTGAATCTTTATCTATTGTATGTTGTGTGTCTTATGATTGAGTTCTTTGGTTAAAACTTATACATAAATTCTGGGTACAGAGAACTAAGGACTGGGACTCGGAGAAATATAGTTTAAATTCTTTTAATCCCTAATCCCTTTTACCAAAGATAGTTATAGTAAAATTGCCGCTACCGCATATGAAAATGTTTTATCCCTACTCCCCACTCCCTATTTGCATATATGATCTTTAACGCACTAATCAAGCTGGTATCTAATAATAAATAAATCAGCATCAGTAAACATCAATAGTTAGCATCACAAAAATGTTGGACTGTAGGCTATTACTTAGGTGCTGCATCAAGTCAAAAGCAACCATTGTGCAAATTTCCATTCAGGATAATTGAAGTGACTAGGACTAATTCAGACTTTCTTGCTGCCTCCGATCCCGCGATCGCGGAATTACTCAACCAAGAACTACAGCGTCAACGCGACCACTTAGAGTTGATTGCTAGCGAAAACTTTACCTCTGCTGCTGTACTGGCTGCTCAAGGTTCGGTATTGACAAATAAATATGCCGAAGGCTTGCCTGGTAAACGTTACTATGGCGGTTGTGAATTTATCGACAAAGTCGAGCAACTAGCGATCGACCGTGCTAAACAACTGTTTGGTGCTGCTCATGCCAATGTACAACCACATTCTGGTGCCCAAGCAAATTTTGCAGTTTTCCTGACACTACTAGAACCAGGAGACAAAATCATGGGTATGGATTTGTCTCATGGGGGGCATCTTACCCACGGTTCCCCGGTAAATGTGTCGGGTAAGTGGTTCCAAGTTCGCCATTACGGTGTCAGCCAACAAACAGAACAATTAGACTACGACCAAATTCGGGACATGGCGCTGAGAGAGCGTCCTAAGCTTCTAATTTGCGGTTATTCTGCTTACCCTCGTGTAATTGACTTTGAAAAGTTTCGTAGCATCGCTGATGAAATCGGCGCTTACTTACTAGCAGACATTGCTCATATTGCTGGTTTGGTTGCTAGCGGTTTGCATCCCGACCCGATTCCTTATTGTGATGTAGTAACCACAACTACCCATAAAACTCTACGCGGGCCTCGGGCTGGAATAATTTTAACTCGCGATGCCGAACTAGGTAAAAAACTTGATAAAGCTGTTTTCCCAGGTTCTCAAGGTGGACCATTGGAACATGTCATCGCGGCGAAGGCAGTAGCTTTTGGAGAGGCCCTGAAGCCGGAGTTTAAAACCTATTCTGCCCAAATTATTGAAAATGCCCGTGCTTTGGCAGAACAACTATTGAATCGGGGCTTCAAGCTAGTGTCAAATGGCACTGATAACCATTTAATGCTGGTAGACCTACGGTCTATTAGCATCACAGGTAAGCTGGCGGAACAGCACTTGAGTGTTGTGAATGTTACTACTAACAAAAATACAGTTCCCTTCGATCCTGAGTCACCATTCGTGACTAGCGGCTTGAGGTTGGGTTCTCCGGCAATGACTACAAGAGGTTTAGGAGTCGCAGAGTTTACCGAAATTGGTAATATTATTGCCGATCGCTTGCTTTCTCCTGATTCCGATACAGTGGCAGTTGATTGTCGGCAACGAGTAGCAGCATTGTGCGATCGCTTCCCCTTGTACCCTCACCTAGAGATTCCCGTCCCAGCCCTAGCATAAGTGGTTGGGGATTAAGGATTAGAGAGGCAAAAGGTGAGACCAGTGCTGCGGTCTTGGGGTCTCACGCCACTCCCCACCCTGCGGGAAGCCGCAAAGCGTCTACAAGTCGGGAGACCCACCCATGAGGGTGGTTCCCCAAGTGGAGGAGGCAGTGCGTTCCGGGAGTTCCCACGGTAGTTCCTATCCTTCTCCTAAGGTCGCTGCTCTTGCTAGCTTGCTTCCCCGCAGGGGTACGGGAACGTTAAGAGCGAACAAGTCGGCAAAGCTGACGGCAGTTACTTCAACGGAGGGAACCTCCGCAACGGACTGCCTCCCCGTTGTAGCGGCTACCGTCAAGTGGCGTAGGAGGCTACGCAATAGCGCAGCGTAAAGCCTTCTCCTAAGGTCGCCGCTGCGCGAACAGCATAGCTTCGCTTAGAGCGAGTCTTCGACGAGCGTCACAAGCGTCACCCGAAGGGAGTTTGGAATTAGCCATTGCTGGTATCCCCAGCGGCATTGTTACGCCTGTGGTGCAACTTCACTGTTAAGTTACGCTATTTGGCGTTTGTGGAAAATCTCTAGACAATCTTAAGTACTAGGTATTGGGGACTGGGAGAATAATAAAGCATTCTTAACTTGTCTTCAATTAGTCATTCATCATTGATAATTAGTAATTTATTCCTAATCCCCAATCCTTAATCACTAATCCCTAATACGATGAGTGCAGAAATAATTTGTGTTGGTACTGAATTACTGCTGGGAGATATCCTCAATAGTAATGCTCAATTTCTGGCGCAACAATTAGCGCAACTAGGTATTCCGCACTATTATCAAACCGTGGTTGGAGATAACCCAGAACGATTGAAGCAAGTTATTGAAATCGCTACCTCAAGAGCGCAAATTCTTATTTTCACTGGTGGTCTTGGGCCCACGCCAGATGACCTTACCTGCGAAACCATAGCTGATTTTTTTGGTGTCCCTTTGGTAGAACGCCCGGAAATCATTGAAGATATAGCTCAAAAATTTGCAGGGCGCGGTCGGCTTATGACTCCAAGTAACCGCAAGCAAGCTTTGATTCCTCAAGGTGCAGACATTTTACCTAACCCAACTGGAACAGCACCCGGTATCATCTGGCAACCGCGCTCCAACATAACAATTTTTACATTCCCTGGTGTGCCATCAGAAATGCATTATATGTGGCGAGAAACCGCGGTACCCTTTCTCAAAAATAAAGGCTGGGGTAAAGAAATTATTTACAGCCGGAGTTTAAAGTTTTGGGGTATTGGTGAATCTGCGTTGGCGGAAAAAGTTGCTCCTTATCTCAACTTGCCTAACCCCACAGTAGCGCCCTATGCAGGCAAGGGTGAAGTCAGATTGCGGATTTCTGCTAAAGCTACTTCAGAACTTGCAGCAGAAGCTTTGATTTTGCCGATTGAGAAACAACTTAAAGAAATTGCTGGACTGGATTATTACGGTGCAGACGATCAAACTCTGGCTTCTGTGGTCGGTGAGTTGTTGCGAGCAAAAAAAGAAAGTCTGTCTGTTGCAGAATCCTGTACTGGTGGGGGGTTGGGGCAAATGTTGACCGAGATTTCTGGGAGTTCAGATTACTTTTGGGGTGGGGTAATTTCTTATGAAAACTCAGTGAAAGTTGGATTATTACAGGTTAAACCAGAAGACTTAGACAAATTTGGGGCGGTAAGTGCTACTGTTGCAGAGCAAATGGCAGTTGGGGTAAAAACGCGCCTCTTAACCACTTGGGGATTGAGTATCACTGGTATTGCTGGCCCAACTGGGGGAACGGACACAAAGCCAGTGGGTTTAGTTTACATTGGTTTAGCTGGGCCAAAGGACGAAGTGGGGAGTTTTGAGTATCGGTTTGGAACAATGCGAGGTCGGACTCTAATTCGTCTTTTGAGTGCGAATACAGCCTTGGATTTGCTGCGGCGGCAGTTGTTGACAAGATTGTAACGCAAACAAAATTTTCTCTTGACTCATCCCCAATCTCTCTTTGCTAGCGAAGAGGAGATAAGTTGGTTATGAATTCCTTTTACCGATATCTTAACTAGAGGGCAACAATGTGGCTATGTTGACTGTGTTCTTGTAGCACGATAATTACGAAAACTCAGAAAAAAAGTTTAGTATTCGACAGCCCACTTCAACAAGTACAACCGATCTGAGATTGCAACTTGGTCTTACAAAACGAAGTTATTGACAGTTAAACTGCTGGCTGTGACGCTCCTCAACGTTAAAAACTGTTGAAATTCATTGGGGCTGGAGTCACCATTTGGATTAATGCTAACAACTGTGTTACTACCAACCTGCCCTAGTTTTATGTAGTCAGTGAAAGGATTGGCACTCTTGAAATTAGACCCATCGATAATTTGACTGAGGTCTATTACTTCCTTTGTGCGGTCAAAACCGATGATATAGTCGCCCTTGTCTGAAAAGCTTTGGTAGACAAATCGCTCGTTACCCGCTCCACCAATTAAGATATCGATACCACCACCACCAATCAGAGTATCGTTACCATAGCCTCCCATGAGGATATCGTTACCACTAGTACCAGTCAGGACATCGTGACCTATAGTGCCATATATGGCAAATTTCTCTGAATTAATGGGACTAATCGGTTGAGGAGATCTATTAGCAGCTACTTCGTAGGCTCCAACATCCGGTTGAGTGTCCCGCAACACTCTTCCTTGGTCAATGGTAGGTACGATCGCATTTTTGATGCCAGTGTTGATGGCAGGGCTACCTGTTTTCAGGGGATGCACTAAATCTCCCCCGATGTTTTTTAAGGAATCAAGAAGAGGATCCACAATCCGACTGCCCGCTACAACTCGGCGAGCGCTGTATGCGGGGGCAGGATATTCAATGTTACCACCGCCATCTTTGAGTGAAAACGCGACTTGCTGTTGGTAGCGATCGCCTGCTGTGTTGTAAGCAACAATCGAGTTAGTTAGGGTTATGTTCTTATCACCACCGAACATAACTGCCCCAGCAGCGCGTCCAGCAAAGTTGTTAACGATGGTGGAATTGACTATATTGACGGGGGCGGTAGGATCGGTGTCCAAGAACATTGCTCCACCCGCATCTTTGGTCACCTTGTTTCCAGAAAAGGTGCTGTTGATGATGTCCACCGACGAACTTCTATCTATCCACAAGCCTCCTCCTTGCTTTTCGGCGGTGTTGTTAGCAATAGTGACGTTCTTGATTGTGATTGCGCTGTTAGCTCGTACCCCTCCTCCTCGTGATACCCCTTGAGCGTTGTAACCTGCACTATTGCCGACTATAGTGCTGTCTTCAAGAATGACTTTGTCTTTAGCGTAACCATAGAGAAAAAGTGCGCCGCCTTCACCTTTGGTATGGTTATCTTCAAACCAACTGCCACGGACGGTAATTGTACCTGCTACTGGAGAACCAGGCCCTATGGGAGTTGCTCCATCAGTGAAGATTGCACCACCACCAACATCACCTGCTGAACTGTTGCCTTTAAAGACCGAGCTTTCTACAGTCAATTTACCTAATATGCTATAAATCGCGCCGCCATTTACCCCTTTGTTGTTGGTAAATGTAGAGTTTTTGACAACGAGATCGCCAGCACCACAAGTGGCGATCGCTCCACCGCTCCAGCCAGATTTTGCTGAAGTACCATCGTTACCATCAAAGCTACTGTTAAGTACTGTGGAACGACCCCCGTAACCAAGGTAGATGGCTCCACCTGTGCCAGCACGATTGTTGCTAAATTTACAGTTATCAACCGTGATGCTGCCGTAGTCATAGACTTGAATTGCACCACCTTTTCCAGTCGTACTCTTCAGACCGTCAGCGATAGTGAGGTTCTTAAACGTAGCACCAATCTGACGCTCGACAATAAATACTCCTGTGGTATTGTTACCACTAACTTTTAAATTAGCTGCTCCTGTGCCATCAATCGTCAGGTTTTTTGTAATACTAAGTTGCCCACTGGTAAGTGTAATGGTCTTGTTGGCAAGAGTAGAAGCAAACTTGATGGTGTCCCCCGCTTGAGCAGAGGCGATCGCTGCACGCAAAGAACCTGCTCCGCTGTCTGCGGAGGTAGTAACGTTAATGATAGCCATGCTTTTAATTTCCTTTTAGCTCAACGTTTTCAGATCTACGTTTTGGAAAAAATCACTCTTTTTATGACTTGGCAGTGGTCTAGCCATCGTCCTTAACGATGGTATTCAGAACACCCTGACTTGCCTTTTTTATAAACCTGTAAAAAACTAAAATCTAAGGGTGAATCCACTTAAAAAAGCCTTAGCGTAAATCTACTTAAATTGAGGTTAAGAACTGATTTTCTAGTTTTAAATAAAAAAATGTCCTATTTTTTATAGTTAATAAATTCAGGTACTTTAGACCTGAATTTCTTGAGGTTTCAGTTATTTATATATAAAAGATAACTTTGATGATATGAATATTTTTTATAAACTATAAAATCGGATAATCATATTTTTATACAAATAAAATAAATAGTAATTTATATGTTAATTATTTGCCAGTAAGGGTTTTTATAGCTTGATAATATTATTTTACATCCGTAAAATAATTAATTGTCTAGAATGTAGAAGCAGTTATAAATATAGTAAATTAAGTTCTGTATTAGCTTAATGTAAATTTTAGTAATTTTTTATCAAAATCTTAGAAAAGATTTTTAAGCTTGAAAAATTGAATATTTTCCCATATTAGTTAAATTTTTATAATATTTTTAGCGACGATGTATTAAGAGAATTTTGGCAATATAATTCATTCCTCATGGTATTTTTTTATTTGCAATTGAAATATTTCACCAAAATCACTTGAAATATAATTTAATCAATAGAATATGAAACTTATAACATGAAAGATATACTTGTAATAAAAGTATTTTTAATAATTTTAATTATTTTTGTTGAATTCTAGACAATCTAGTAAATTAATAGTATCTAAAACCAGATTGGTTTGTATTATTAAATACGCAGTCTTGGAAAGTTGATTGTTCTATTTATAAAATTTAATTAGTTGTATTTGTAAACAAAATTAAAGACAATAAATTTTACTAATAAAATCTGTAGCCCTTATTCAGGCTCTGTTTCAAAACTTTATCTGATAAAATAAGAATCTATTTTTTGATTTTTTTATAACAAAATCATGAATTTAGTTTTATGCTGGTGAGTTGCAAAGCCAATGACTTCCTTACCTGCACCCACGATCGCATCTCGGTTTTTAGAGGTTAGTAGCGCTGAATTCATTTACCGTAAGGCTTTTAACCAAAATGAGAATGGCTTGTACCACCTTGAAAAAGCTGGTCATCGATTCTTTATGCTTAAACCACCTCTTATAGCAAGCAGCACTTGAAAGCCTTGATTTGATTGACTTTACACCAATCTGTCAAATGATGCTCGCTGTATTGGCTCTCTTAATCTACCGTAATTACAAAAGAGTCCATATTTGCACCAGGATACTTCTACAGGAAAAGCTTTTAATCTTAGTTAAAAAATCACATTTATAAAACTTAAATTATTGGAAGAAGAAAAAAGTAAATGAGCAATCACTCCACTCGAATACATTAAAATTGATACTGTTTTAGCTAAAAGGCGATCGCTAACATTGAATTCAGATAAGCTCATCTTTTCTTCATTGAGTTTGCATCGCATTGCGAAAAGCTATATTGTTTGGCCTAATTTATGCAACTCAACAGCAGGGACAAGTCTAGTTCTGTAGAAATACTGATTTTTCATCGTGTTGTAGCTTTTCTGTGGCTATGATGTCTGAACAGATTTTCGTTCTTAAAAAAGCAAAATTGGTTATATTCAGCGTTTTATATGCTATTACCTTACGGATTCTCTTTCTAGCAATAATGGTCTCATTTGCACGATCGCGTACGGATTTTTTACTACCAATCTTAAAAAAATCATGATCTAGTAATTATATTTTTTTGCTATTGTTGCATCGATCGGGCTGATTAGCGATCGCATTTTTGTATGGACAGTGCGATCGCCCTCAATGGATCGCTTTCTCTATTCGGTTCAAAGTCACTTGCTTGATAGTGATACTCATCACTTCTTTGTCCTTGCTGTTGGGGAAAACTTGTGGCTTACCCCAGGCTGCTACTTCGGTAAAGCCAAGGCAATACAGTCAATGAATAATGCTGTTGATACCTTGACGGCAGCCGATTAGGAGAATTGTTAGAGTCTGATGCAATATTAAAAATCCGCAGTGGTTTACAGAAAATCAATCCAGAAGCCGCTGAGGAATTTATCAGACTTTACTTGAGTGAAGATGAATGAGACATGGGAAAGGCAGGCGAAGCACTCAAGCGGGTTTTAGCAACTTACAGTATTAGCCAGAACAAATTGGCAATGACAATCGACATCCGGCGATGGGATGTTGGTCGTTGGGTACATGGGCTAACTGACCTGGCTGGCGAGATAATAGTTGAGATTGCTAAAGCGCTAAGGATCGTGGATTAAATAAGGTGTAATACTGCCAATGATATCTATACACTAGAGGGGTAAATGGATGAACTGGTAGATGATGCAAACTTACCCTGGTGAGATTGAGGTTCAAATGCAACGATATTATGAGTCGTTGTCACAGAAGGATCGCCGCCGATATGCCGCGATTGAAGCGGTAAAACTAGGGTACGGCGGGCAACGGCAACCACTCGTACAGGACTCAAAGTGTTTACGACGATTCTCGATAAAACCTATCAAACGGGCCGAAAAGTGGCTCTTGACTTCAAATCAAATATGAAGATTGTTTTTGATGAATTCTTGCCGCAATGGCATTACACCGCTCAACCAGAGTTACAGGTTATTTAATCCACAATCCTTAGGGGACTTAACCAAGATGCAGCTGTTGAATTTGTCAAACTCTACCTAGGAGGTGGCGATCGCATCCCCGAAATCCGACTTTTTAGAGAAGTTGAACAGGTAGATAAAAGAGCTATTGTAAAGCTGCGTTACCAATAGCCCCACCGATGCCTACATCTGCTCCTGTGACAACTTGTCCAGCTTGAACAGCAGCGCCACTGATTACACCCGAAGTTACTCCAACTGCTCCAAACAGTGAACCTAAAAAAGATGATTTTTGTATATTTAATTTATTATCTATTGTTGTGTTATTAATAGCAGTTGAGCATTCCACTTCGTCATCTGCTTGAGGTATTGCTAAAGGTGAGTTTACCTGTACTTCTAGCTCAAATTCTTGTTGCCAGTCTGGAAACTCTTCTCTTATTTTTCTACCGGATATTTTGATATTTTTAAAAGATTGGATACCTAAATTAGTTAATCCATCATAAATAAGCGGGACTACAAACCTTAGGCTACAAAGTAACATCAGACACAATAACATATTAGCTATCAGCCATCCCACGCTTGCTTATCAGCACAACCAATCTTCAGGCACTTGCTGTATTGTTCACATTTTGTTACAAAAGTACAAAGAACTTCTAGAGACTAAAACCAAATGTTCGGCGGACTTACTGGTTTAACAGATCCTAAAGGCACAGACTGGGGGGAGCGGATGCTCAATACAGTCGCTAGCCAAACGATTCGCCACCTGTTTACCCAAAGCGAGTCAGTAGAAGTCTTTGTGCGCTGCTATCCCTCCAGCAAACTGTTGCAAGGCAGCATTGATAGCTTCAAAATGAGCGGTCGTGGCTTGGTCATCCGTAGAGAATTCGCGGTAGAGGAGATGTCGTTTGAAACTGATGCAGTGGCCATTGACTTTGGAGCAGTCCTGAGTGGCAAACTGAATCTCAAACAACCTACCCAAGCGATCGCTCAAGTAATTTTGTCAGAAGCAGGCATTAACCAATCTTTTAATGCCGAACTAGTGAGAAAGCGACTGGTAAACCTCTCTCTGCCTGCCTTGACGGCATTATCTGGCGGTGAACCAGTATCCTTTACTGAGGTTCAGGTACAACTCCTGCCGGAAAATCGCTTGCGGATTATGGCAAAGGCAGATTTGAACAACGGCGAACTAATACCCCTGAGTATGACTGTAACCATAGCCGTTGAACGACGGCGGCGAATTTCTTTCAAAGACCCACAAACTGAACTTGACCTCGTGCCAGAAGCACAACAAGAAATATCCCGAACCTTGAGCATGGCACTGGCAGAAATTTTAGACAATATGGTCGATTTGGATCGCTTTGACCTTGATGGGGTGAAAATGCGGCTCAATCGTTTAGAAACTGAGGGTAAAAAATTAATTTTCAGTGGATACGCTGAGATTGAACGTATACCGCGTAGCTCTTAATCAGTAAGTAGGATGAGATGAGGGAGCAGATAAAAATTATTTCTAGGGCTAATTTAGAGAACTGGGGTAATGGAATTTCGCTTTAATAAAAACGTTGGTAGAGGCATGACCATTGCTGTGTTCCTATCAACGTATTTGTATGATTACTTTATCAACTATCGCTTCACAAACCATACTATGACTAGAAAAAAATAAATTCTTAGTAGTTTAGTCGCATAAACTGAAAGAATTCTAACTTAGATAAATTCCAGCACAGGCAATCTATGGCATTTGTGGTTCCAACCCAGTACAACTTCTTGCCTCGCTTTTATCGGCTGGCAAGTGTCAGTGTGCTTTCTAACATGATGGTACCCCTAGCAGGTCTAGTTGACATTGCCTTTTTAGGACATTTGGCAGATATTCGTCACTTAGCTGGAGTCATCCTGGCAACTATCCTTTTTGACTACCTTTACCGTGTATTGAAATTTTTGCGCTCAAGCACCAATGCGCTGACTGCACAAGCTGTTGGTTTAGATGACTCCAAAGCTATTTTGCTGGCGGGACTACGCAGTGGTTTAATTGCGTTAGGAATCGGCTTACTTATTATTTTGCTGCAATATCCTCTGCAAAAAATTGGATTTACCATCCTTAGTGGTTCTCCAGACATTGAAGCCTCTGGGATTGATTATTTCTGTGGCCGGATTTGGGGAGCGCCCGCTGTTTTGCTCAACTTTGTTCTGATTGGTTGGTTTCTAGGGCGAGAAATGAATAGTGTAGTGCTGTTGATTTCTCTTATTGGTAATGGTTCCAATGTGTTGCTTGACTATCTCATGATTGTCCGTTGGGGCTGGGAAAGTATGGGGGCTGGACTAGCAACAGCCATTAGTCAGTATCTAGCGCTAGCAATTGGTTTAATTGGGGTCTGCTTTAGTATTTCGTGGACAGCATTACCAGCCGCCCTGCCAGAAGTGTTTGATTGGGCAGCTCTCAAAGATGCTGTTGCACTCAAGAGTAACATTTTGGTGCGATTTTTAGCCCTGATTTCTGCCTATGCTATTTTCACGAATCTAAGTGCGGGGATGGGAACAATCGTCCTTGCAGAAAATGGGTTACTTCTCCAGATTGCTCTTTTGAGTCAGTTTACGATTCAAGGCGTAGGAATGACGACCCAAACCCTAACCGGAAACTTTCTGGGCAAAGGAACCACAGAACAAATGGTTCCACTGCTGAGTATCTCTGTACTGACTAGTTTGCTTATGGCACTGGCTTTTGCAACAATATCTATTGTGTTCCCAGATGCAGTGTTTGGATTGCTGACTAATCATACAGAGGTCAACAAACACATAGGTAACTACATAATTTGGTTGCTGCCTCTTCTGGGATTTACTGCTGTTGCCTTCATGCTAGAAGGCTACTTCATTGGTTTAAAGGAGGGTGTAATCCTACGTAACGCCGTCCTAATAGCATTTGGATTAGGTTTTATCCCACTAGCTATTGCAGCATGGTATTTCCACAATAACCATCTGTTATGGATGGCTCTTGTATCTTATATGATGACTATCATTGTAGTACTTGGGTTAAAGTTGCCCCGGACTTTTGGTAGCCAAAACCTCCAGAATCAGGAATTACTGCCAAGCTCTTGATCGGAAAGCAGTTCTCATGAAACCAGGGACTGGGGACTGGTTCCTAGTCTCAAATTAGTGAAGTGCTAAAAGTACTCTTTGTTGTAGTATAATTGTATTTTCGTACTACTAACGGTAAAAGCGATGACACAAAATTGGAAAAAGATGCATTGTTTCACAAACAGGTTGACAGATTGAAAAGTCCCTGTATCAAGCTTTTTCTGTGTCTTGAAAAGTTGCTTCTCTTGAGCAAAGACGGTACTTACTACCCTGCGGGTACTCCTTTGGAGAACTCGTACCCTTGTGGGGAAGCAAGCTACGCGTAGCGTCTCTGTCAGGAGAAGAGTAGCCGCGCAAAGCGCGTCTACAACTGAGGAACCCCGGTAACGCAGTGTCTTTCCAAGAGCGCACTTTTCGCTGTGTCTTAGTTACGAATTAATATGATAGCTAAATTTGAATACACCACACTTGTCGCAACAGAAGAGATTCAGCAACTAGGGAGTATCCTCGAACAGTGTTTTATCATGTCACCCGGTGACAGTGAAACATACATTAATCGTGTTGGTTCAGAAAACTTTCGCATCATCTATCGAGACGAGCAAGTTGCAGGTGGACTGGGAATTATTTCAATGGGTCAGTGGTGGGGTGGTCAACGGGTACCGATGGCTGGTATTGCCGCAGTGGGTATCGCTCCAGAATATCGTGGAGGTGGAGCTGCGATCGCATTAGTGCAGCACACGCTCCAGGAACTCTATACTCAAGAAGTACCTATTTCTGTTCTCTATCCAGCTACTCAACAGCTGTATCGGAAAGCAGGGTACGAGCAAGCTGGCAGTTTTTGCATTTGGGAAATTCCTACTGAAAGTGTCCAGGTGCGAGAGCAAACACTACCTCTACAATCTGTAGATGTCAGCAATCATGAAATCTTTCATGACCTATATCACCAGCAAGCAAAACTCATTCATGGGTATTTAGACCGCAATCAAGTTATCTGGCAAGGATTAATTCGACCAGACAGTCAAGAAACTGTATATGGGTATTTGATAGGTACTAAAGAACAACCTCAAGGCTATATCATCGTCAGCCAACATTCGACAAAGGATGGGGCAATTCTGCAAGTGAGAGATTGGGTAATTCTCACGGCGGCTGCCGCACAAACTTTCTGGTCTTTTGTAAGCAATCATCGCTCCCAAATTGAACAGGTACGATGGAAGAGTTCTGTTATTGACTCCCTGACATTGCTACTACCAGAGCAAACTGCCAAAATCCACAGTCACGAACGTTGGATGTTGCGAGTAATAGATGTAGTCAAAGCGCTAGAGGTGCGGGGTTATCCACCAGGAATCCAAGCTGAATTGCATTTGGCAGTTCAAGACGATCTGCTAGCTGCAAACAACGGTAAATTTATTTTGTCTGTCGCCAATGGACGGGGTGAAGTCATAAAAGGCGGCAAAGGTGAGTTCCAGTTAGACATTAGAGCATTAGCACCACTATACACAAGCTTGTTTACTCCCCACCATTTGCAGATGGCAGGCAAACTCAATGCTACAGAAACAGCCTTCTCAGCAGCCACGCAAATATTCGCAGGTGAGTCTCCTTGGATGACGAATTTCTTTTAATCTGGGGACTGAAGAGTACTGAGTTAGGAGTCAAAGCCCTTCTCCTGTCGGAGATGCTACGCGAACGGGCAGGGAAAGGGGTTAAGGGCAAAGGGAAAAAAATCCCTTTTCTCTTTAACCTTTTCCCCCCTGCTCCTCTGCCCCCCTGACCCTCTGAGGTGTCTCGACCCTTGACCCTAAAAAATCTAATTGACTTATTATTATGCATACTATGCATCACAGTTCCGGCCGCTGGCGTTTAGGACTAGCGTTGTCACTGTTGACTGTTTTCTTGTGGGGAATTCTACCTATTGCACTAACAGTAACGCTGCAAGCACTTGATGTCTACACCGTTATTTGGTTTCGCTTTTTGACATCGTTTGTATTACTTGCTGTGTATTTAGGGGTGCGTGGTAAATTACCAACGCTACAACAATTGCGTTCTAGTTCTGGGAAATTATTAGCGCTCGCTACACTCATGTTAGCGGCTAATTACTTTCTGTTTATGCAAGGTTTAGCGTTGACAACACCTACTAACGCTGAAGTAATTATTCAATTAGCTACTCTTTTATTAGGTTTAGGAGGCTTAGTTGTTTTTCAAGAACGTTATACGCTGCATCAATGGATTGGTGTAAGTGTACTGATTTTTGGTTATATTTTGTTTTTTAACGAACAAATAACTAATTTACTTACGGCCCGTGCCACATATCTTTTTGGCAGCAGTTTGATTGCGTTAGGGGCAGCAGTATGGGCTGTTTATGCTTTGGCACAAAAGCAACTATTGCAATCTTTATCTTCTGCTAACATCATGTTGATTATTTACGGAGGATGTGCTTTATTGTTCGCTCCCTTTGCTAGGGTAGAAACAATTTTTACACTCGATAGTTTGCATTTGGGAATGTTGCTTTTTTGTGCTTTGAATACTCTCATTGCTTATGGTGCTTTTGCAGAATCATTAGAGCATTGGCAAGCATCGAGAGTAAGTGCAGTCTTAGCTTTAGCCCCTATTGTGACAATCATATCAGTTGAGCTTGTATCAGTAATAGTACCCTCTCTGATTCCAGTAGAACACTTAACCCTAATCGCAATATTAGGAGCGTGTTTAGTAGTAGGTGGTTCGGTGGCGATCGCCTTGGAAAAATCTAATTAATCAAGAAAATTTCTCTAAAACTAGTAGATTAATATATTATTAAAAAACCTCCGTTTATCGAGAATAAGCGGAGGTTTTAATTAGTACAAAAAACTGCCATTTATTGATTATATATCCTACATTATTTTTGAATTAATACTTAAAATTATATTATAAATACTGAGGCAATGTGATTTTTCATTTGTTATGATTTTACAAGTAAGTGCAAGCGAATGAAGTGATATCATGTCCACTTAATTATTTATCAAAAAACTCTCCGCGTTTCCGATTCTCCCTTCGGGTGACGCTCCTAACGTCGCTAACGCTGCGCTAACACCAGTCGTCTAGGTCGGGAAACCCTTCTACAGATCTGGTTCACCGCGTCAGTCCTAATGATAAATATAAAAATGGACGTGATACAAATCTCTTGTTAGGTGCATATTTTGTCTACCTATGTGTCTTTATCACATTTAAATTTTCACCTTGGAATCAAGAGAAAAAAGACAAAAAATCTATAAGCGTTGAGGCGAATAATATTAAGTTACACCAATTTTAAAAAAGAAAGCTACAGATTAAAATATGCAAAATAGATGCAATCTGACTTTCTTAATTACGAATTGGTATTAACTAGGGTGTCTGAATAACTACCAAAGCCAACGCCTCGTGAAACAACATCACAGAAACAGTTGAGCGATGAATAGTTTGTTTGGTAATTGGACCAGCACCCTGAGAAAAAATTCGCTCTTGCTGGTTCTATCAATGCTACTGCCAACATTTGGAATTAGTACTTCTGTAATGGCAGCAGAGCGAATTTATGCATCTTATTCAGCACTAGAAATGTCAATTTCAGTTGCTGCTTTAGAGAACTACGCTAAGAACGGCGTAATTGAGGACGAATTAGCAGTTTATCGGCAATACTTGCCACAAAAACAGTTTCAAGAATTGCAGCGTATTTTACTCACTTCTGTGAAAGTGAGTCCGATGGTAGCTTCCCAATTTCTCTACACACCGCAAGGAGAAACTTTGCTACGCCGTTTGGCAGCAGCAATTAAAACCAAGTCTCATCAACCACAACCAGAACAAGACTTACGGTCGGCGCTAATTTCTGCCTCTGCTGAACCAGGAGGTTTAACGCTATTAAATCTGTTACGCAAGTATCCCAGCAGCAGCATCCGGATTGATTTAGCGCGTAGTTTCGCCATAGCTGCGGAACTAGAGAAAGTGGTTAATCAAACCCAGCAAGCGATCGCCACAATTGCTAAAAAGTCTAATATAGAAGCTGCTACTATTCCAAAATCTATATTCTCCGAGTTACCAGAATTACGGGGTCAGGGAAAGTTTAAGTCGCAAAAATATACATTTAAGTTTTTTGACTTGACACGCAATCGGATTTTACTAACCGATGTTTACATTCCCAATGTTCGTCCTGCACCTGTAATTGTAGTTTCTCACGGTCTAGGTTTAGACAGCAGTAACTTTGAATATTTAGCCACTCATCTTGCTTCCTACGGATTTGCTGTCGTTGTTCCCAATCATCCAGGTAGCGATACCAAACAATTGCAACTATCGCTGAATGGAAATACTAATCAACTAGTAGAACCAGATGAATTTCAAAATAGACCTTTAGATGTTAAATATGTATTGAATCAACTAGAGAAGAGTAATCAGTCTGATTCCCAGTTTAAAGGTCGGCTAAATCTGCAACAAGTCGGTGTCTTTGGTCAATCTATGGGTGGCTACACAGCTTTAGCATTGGCTGGCGCGAAGATTAACTTTGAGCAACTAAAACAAGACTGTAAACCAGAGTCGTTGCATAATACCTGGAATATGTCTTTACAATTCCAATGTAGTGCTTTGGCATTGAATAGCAACAAATCTGGTAAAAAGTATAACTTGCAGGATAAGAGAGTGAAAGCTGCGATCGCAGTTAACCCAGTTACTAGTTCTATTTTCGGCAAAGCTGGTTTAAGCCAAATTAAAACTCCTGTAATGATCGTTGGTAGTAGTGACGATACTGTTGCACCAGCCTTATACGAACAAATTTTACCTTTCTCCTGGTTTGCTAATTCACCAAAGTATCTTGTAATGCTTCTGGGTGGAACCCATTTTTCCACAATTGGCAATAGTAACCCTGCAAGCCAACAAGTTTCATTACCTGCTGATGTAGTTGGTGATGTTTCCCAAGCACGTCTTTACATGAATGTTTTGAGTTTGCCTTTCTTTCAAACTTATGTAGCGGGAAGGTCACAATACAGACCATATCTTAATGCCGCTTATGCCAAAACTATTTCTAGTCAGTCTCTTGGTTTAAGTCTTGTCCAGTCCCTGAGTACAACCGAATTAGCACAAGTGTCCGATTGTGACACGAACAAACCTCAACCTTCTAAACAAAAATTTCCTCAATCTATACTTAATTTTGGATTTTGGATGTTGGATGTTGGTGTTGCACTACTAGATGTAACGATTTTTATTTAACTTAATGGGAGGGTTATCGCCTAACCCTCCCAACTGACCATCAGAATTTAATTCTTATTTATCAACGCCTTTGATTTTGTAATTCTAATCAGAAAACGCAGAGCTTCATTTACTGCTTCAGAATTAGGAAACATCTCAGCGACATCGGATTCTAAATGAACAGTAATTCTTTTTATATTCTTTTGTCTTTGTTCAACTTTTTTGATATTGATACTTTTTATATCGTGTTCTGATTGGATTTCATTCTTAGAAATAGACTTTTGAAAAGATGGCTCATTTAGTTTATTCACAAGGGATTCCCAACTATTGGCTTTCAGGTTAAAGTGAACCTTTGCTTCACTGAATGTTTTAAAATCCCGCTTCAGAATATCAATAGTATAAATGTCTTTTTGAGATTTATGAGTTTGTTGGTCAAGGTCTTCTTCAACCATATCAACTACTTCGTTAATAAGTCGCTCATGATTTTCACTAATCTGAGCAGCAGCTCCTAAAATTCGAGAAGTTGCTTTTATTTGTACATCAGTCTCTTGTTTGAGCCGATCTGCAATACTACGAATTTGCTCTCCCAACGTTGCTTTGTGTTGAGTTCGTGTGGTAGGTACTGATTTTTTGCTCATAACACTTCTCTATTCGGAAATGATTTCTTTTATAGCAAGCCAGATGCGTCTAAATTTCTGTACCAGACCCACAGGATTGCTTGTTGTTTCCTCTTCTACCGAATCAACCAAAGATTGAATCCGATCCATACGTTCTGCTACAACGTAGAGGTTGTTTACAGCCTCATCCTTACTTGCTAGGGATTCTTGCAGTAGCACAACCATGTCAGCAATTTCCCTTTTTAGTCTTGCGTTCTCAGCTTTACGGCGAGTTTCCCATCCCTTGATACTAGCTTTTGAACGTCGCTCATGCTTAAGTTCCGCTTTTGCCTCATTGTATAGAGTCAAATACCTCTCTCGCTCAGAACTTGCTGTCTCATATTTGGCAAGTAATTCAGTTGCTCTGGCTTTTTCGTCGTTGTAGAGGCAGAGAGTCTGTTGATAAAGCCGATCGTTTTGTGCGACATTTTCTTTCAGCTCAATAACTTCTAGCTTGTAAGTTTGGTTCTCTTGACGAACAAGAACAAGTTGGGATGCAGCTTCCTGATTTTCTTTCGCTTTTTGTTCCCATTCATCACGTTGGGCACGAACAGTCATTAACAACTGTTTAAGCTCATGAGAAGAAGGTGGTTCTGGCCGACGAGGAGGGGGAGGATATTTAGCGGCGTTGTCATCATTAGAATTTCGGCGATCTGCTCTCCGCATTGCGATAACTCAACTTTCCAAAAGATTGTTTTATATACTTAACTATAAATAGTAGCTTATTAAACATTTTACTAATTCCGCAAACTAGTATTTGGGGAATTAATACAAATAATTACACATTAGTTGAATGTGCAATTTTTTACTTTGCAAGTATGACTTTTTGCCAATCAAAATGTTCCTTGGTTGAGTCCACCATCTACTTGCAGCATGACTCCATTCACAAATGACGCAGCAGGCGAACACAGAAATACAGCCACATTGGCAAACTCTTCTGGGGTTCCCATCCGACCTAAAGGAACTGCGGCATTGATATTAGCAATTTCTATTTCTTTTGTCTGACCGCTTTTAGCTGTCCGAGCAGCGATCAATTCTTCCACTCGTTCTGTATATGTCCAGCCTGGTAAGATGCTGTTGACCCGAATTCTATCGCTACCCAATTCTTGACTGAGCGTTTTCGTTAAACCAATCACCGCTAGTCGAATTGAATTAGACAAAACGAGATTTTTGACTGGTTGTTTGGTTGAAGTTGAGGTAATTGTCAATATCGCAGGCGCTGTAGATTGTCGTAAATGAGGTAAAGCGTATTGAATTAAGCGAACTGCACTCAGCAAATTTAAATTAACCGCGGCTTCCCAAGCTGCTAAATCAGTGTCATCAAAAGTGCCGGCAGGCGGGCCACCTGCATTGGTGACCAGAATATCCAACCCGCCGAATTTCTCCACGGTGGCATTAATCACCTTCTCAATATCTGCTTGTTGAGTGACATCTGCACGTACTGCCAACACTTCTGTACCAGTTTCGCTTTCAATTTCCGCTGCGGCTTTTTCAACTATTTCACTGCGGGCGCAAATAGCAACTTTTGCACCCTCACGGGCAAATTGCCGTGCTGTAGCTTTGCCTAGACCTTTACTAGCAGCTGTCACCAAGACTACTTTGCCAGTGAGTTGCAAATCCATAGTTTTTTCCTACTTAACGCAACTGAAAGCCAAGGTTATTGAGAGCTTCGCGCAAGCGTTCGCGTCCTCTCAAAGACTCTACAGTTGCAATCCGCTGGGCTGAATGTTCTGACCAATCGCCAGCAACATCCATCTTTTGTTCAGTATAGAACTCTTTGATGATGTCGTTGTAGTGGGCGATCGCCTCTTCTTGGTCTGATAATTTATAAGTTTCGCGGTGCAGTACAGCTGATTGGGGCAAACGTGGCTTCACCGCAGCCGACACTTCTGGATTGGGATAACCCACACACAAACCAAAAACAGCATATACAGAAGCAGGTAAATTAATTACCCTTGCCACTTCTTCCGGCTTGTTGCGAATGCCACCAATGTATACTGTTCCCAACCCAAGAGATTCAGCCGCTAGCGCTGCGTTTTGCGCCGCTAATGTGGCATCGATTGTGGCCATGACAAACATTTCCAAGTATTCTAGAGCATCATGAGATATGCCACGACTATCAGCAACGCGAGCTATCCGAGCTAAATCTGCTAACCAAACCAAGAATAACGGAGCTTGCCTAATGTGCGCTTGATTTCCCGCCAGCTTTGATAATTCTTCTTTGCGTTCTTGATTTTCTACTGCTACTACACTCCAGGTTTGCAGATTTGAAGAAGTAGATGCAGATTGAGCCGCTGCAACTATGAGTTCCAAAGTTCCTGGTAGTAAAGGATCGGTTAGATAAGCACGAATTGAGCGGTGAGATAACAGTGTTGTCAGAGATTCATTCCAGTTAATTTCTGAATTAAAGGGAATCTCACCATAGCGCGATCGCAACAGTTCTGTAGGATTAGTCATAGTAAGTGTGAATTATCAAGTCTGAAGAAAGAAGTGGTAAAACAATTCAAAATCGCTCTTTGCCAGCTATCACACCAAGAAAATTCCACATTGACCGTTAAAAGTTACAGTCAACAAATTGACTTTAAATTTTGGGCGAAAATGCAGCGTATTCTTCTTTTGTCAACACTGCTGATTTGACATTAAGCTGCTTGGGTATCAATTTTAATTGATAATAAGTATCAGCAACTTGCTGTTGTAAATTTATCAGATTATCATCAATTGGCACAATACCAAAAGTTCGTCTATTAGTTGCCTTTCTCATTGTTTCTATGTCAATTCCTAGCACAGGTGCTAGAGTTTGTGCTACTTCTTCGCGATGCTGTTTAGACCATTCTTCTAGCTTTTGAATTTCCTCCAAAGTTACCTTGACGATTTGGGGATTTTCAGTCACAAACTTGCGAGACCCTAAATAATATCCTCCTTGTTTATTAATACCTGTACCATCAATGAGGACACGAGCTTTAGTTGCCTCTTGCGCCGCTGCATAAAACGGATCCCAAATTACCCAGGCATCTACACTACCTTTGACAAAGGCAGCACGGGCATCAGCTGGAGGTAAATATTTAGGCTCAATGTCAGTATATTTCAATCCAGCTTTTGCTAAAGCTTGGACTAACAATAAATGAGCGCTAGAACCTTTTTGAAAAGCAATTTTTTTGCCTTTGAGGTCAGTTAGGTTTTGAATTGATGAATTTTGTGGAACCAGAATTGCTGAACCAGCAGGACTAGCAGCAATTCCCGCAATGTAAGTGAGTGATGCTCCTGCTGCTTGAGCAAATATCGGTGGTGATTCTCCTACGTGTCCAACGTCAATACTACCCACATTCATGGCTTCTAGAAGTTGTGGTCCTGCTGGAAATTCAATCCACTCTACAGATACTCCTTCTGGTGACAAGCGCTTTTCTAATACTCCCTTAGTTTTCAGCAGAATGTTAGATTTCTGATAGCCAAATCGTAATACACTCGCTTTTATAGGAGCAGAATTAATAACAGATGTCGCACTGGAATTGGATGAATTGACAGATGAGGGCGATGAGCAGGCAGCAAATAATAAGCTTAAACAAAGACCTGTAAGAAAAGCACCTGTTACTGTTAACCGGGAATTAGCAAAAAGCAGTTTCTGTTGCTTATTAAATCGAAGATTACTAAATTTTGTTAATGAGAGCCATTTCGCAACTAAGCGACGGAAAATTAGTCTAACCATCAGCATGATTTCTCCAAATTCTGATAAATACTATAAATCTATAGACTTATAGTAGTATATGGATAAATGTCAGGAAAATTTGATACAAGAGCAGTATAGATTAAGGCTATCTAATAATATCCAATCGAGATAGGTAGTATTGTTTGATTAACAAAGTATTGTAAACAGTCGATATCTATGTATCTTAATTACAAATTACTAATTTATATAATTACCTATTTTTTCTAATGCCAAAAATACAGCACTATTCCAGTAAATCGGGTTCTTCGCGCACAATCCTCTCATAGAGTGGCTGAAAGCTGAACCACCCACTTGAATGCGACCCTACTTGAGTTTGTGCTAAACGTGCTGTTTCGTGATTGATGATACGGGGTCTACCTGCAGCTTCTGCCAGCAGTTGCGCTTGGCACGATCGCTCTAAGGTAATGTACCAAAAGGCAGCTTCATCCACTGTGTGTCCCACAGTCAAGATGCCGTGATTTTGCAATATGATTGCCTTTTTATTGCCCAAGGTTTCCGCCAGTCGCTGTCCTTCGGAGGTATCTAACACGACACCTGTATAGTCATTAAACAACGCATGATCTTCATAGAACGAGCAGGAATCTTGAGTTAAAGGATCTAGCAGGCGACCCAAACTAGACCAGGCTTTACCGTATACTGAGTGAGCATGTGCCGCAGCTATCACATCGGTTCGAGCCTCGTGCAGCTGGGAATGGATCGTAAAGGCAGCTCGATTTACAGAAGCATCGCCTTTAACTACATCGCCTTCTCTGTTAACTAATATTAAGTCAGAGACGCGAATATGACCAAAGTACATCCCAAATGGATTCACCCAAAAATGGTCTGTAAACTCCGGATCGCGAGCTGTAATATGTCCTGCAATTCCTTCGCTGAATCCAAACCGCCCAAACAGGCGAAAGGCAGCTGCGAGGCGTTGCTTGCGGTGCAAGCGTTCGTCTTCAACTTGCTCGAATACAGGGGGTTGCGGTCTTTCATACTTGGGCATGTTCTTTTTCCTCCTCCTCTTTGCAAGGAGCGTTAGAATATCCAGAGCGAAACGATTTAACGCTGTGGAATTCTGGGATAAACTGGTGACGTAAGATGCAGCCAGTATCGTTACCTAAAATATGGATAGATACAGATGCAGTCTGGGATGTGGTTTTGACAGCATGAATATCACCATCTGGGGGTAACAGACGGTAGATATCACCCGGTTGCAGCGATCGCACTTCAACTACTTCTAATTCTGCATGTCCTTCGGAATCACCGCTATCTACACGGCGATAGACTGTCTCTTGCTGGTTGCCTTTGTATAAACCAATTAATCCCCAAGCCAGATGATCGTGGATAGGAGTTGTTGAATCAGGAGGAATTACCAAGCTGAAAACTGTAAGAGAACGGTCTTTGGCGCGATAAAGCAGCCATTGACCTATACCACCACCCATCTTGCTTTCCGGATTAACTTGGACGAACTTTTCACCTAGCCATTTCTGCTGGACAAGTAGTTCTTGAAAATACGGTTTCAATCTGGCTAGAGTCTGCGTGCGGTTTTCACTAGTGCTAGCACTAATTTCACGCACTGTCGTCACAAAAGAACGTAATTCCGGACTATCAATAAACCATTGGTCTTCTGGCAGAGGTTCTAGGATGGTGTGTGTCATCTATGTTCCTCTGCCTCGCTTCGGGAACTGACTAAAATTCATCTCAAGTTTTTTGCCCGTGGTGACAACAGTACTAGGAGCCATCTTCAAGCCCAGTTGCTCAATGGTTAGCTGTGAAAGAACTTCCTTCAAAATAATAGTGAAGGGATATCTCTGGAATACAGCAGCTTTACCTTGTGATAATAGCATCCTGGCATGGCTGATACGTACTGGGTATAACGGTTGTTTATTAACATCAAGAACGAGTACTTTAATCATGCGTTAGAAAAAGGGTGTAAGGGTTATGAATAACTTATTTTCCTTGCCGTTGCACTTTTACTCGTACTAACGGAATTACATGACGACCGTAAGCGATGTCTGACGACAAGCCGCTTCGCGTCTACGCATCCTCCACTGGGTAAAATCCCCAAATTAATTAAAGTCGTTACTTCTGCCTTGTAGTAATCCGTAAGAGATTCTGCTACCTGTTCCGGGGTATCATGTGTGTTACTAAAAGCACCTGCTGCCACAGCAATTGGTGTCCACAAATACTTATCCTAGATTTCACTTTCTTGGGAAAACTGTAGTAATTTGTCGGAACCGACTACTAGCAAAGAATCAGAGCCTAGAGGTAAACTCCAGTACTCTTGTCTTAACCGCTCATTTAGCTGTGATATCAATTGCTCCAAACAACGATAAGTCGGTAGAAAAACCGTAGAATAGAATACAAGCAAAAAATATCACAGACAAATTTAAAAAGCAAGACTTCCTACCCTGCGGGAACGCGCTTGAGCGAACAAGTCGGCTTTGCCGACGGCAGTTACTTCAACGGAGTGCCTCACAACTGACAAATACCCAGTCCCCAGTCCAAAACCCTTATCTTTGAACACTCATGATTCGTCCACCTTCAAGAACTTCTGTGGCTTTCTCAGCAGAAAGTGGTTTGTGGAATAGGAAACCCTGTACATCTTCGCAATGGATAGATTTCAAGAACTCTAGTTCTTCTGGCTTTTCTACCCCTTCAGCGGTAAGCCTTAACCCTAGGCTCCTGGCCAAGGCAACGATCGCCTTGACAATATGAGCCACTTTGACATCTGTTGTCAACTCTTGGATGAAAGACTTGTCAATTTTCAAATTGTGGAGTGGTAATAATTGTAGGCGCGAAAGAGAAGAATGACCTGTACCAAAGTCATCGATAGAAATGTGAACGCCCATCTCTTGGAGATCCTGCAACACAGTCCTGGTGAACTCTAAATCCTCGATTGCTGTGGTTTCTGTAATTTCTAATTCTAAAAAGTGAGGCGCTAACCCGGTCTCTTCTAAAATTTGAGCGACAGTTTCTAGTAGTTTGGGTTGGCGGAACTGTTTGGGAGAGAGATTAACAGCAATCATTAAAGGAGGTAATCCCGCCTGTTGCCAAGTTTGATTCTGACTACAAGCTGTGCGTAAGACCCATTCGCCGATGGGGATAATTAATCCACTTTGCTCGGCGAGGGGAATGAACACACTAGGTGCTACTAGTCCCATCTCAGGATGCTGCCAGCGTAACAAAGCTTCCATGCCAGTAATTTCTCCTGTGGCAATTTTGACTCTAGGCTGGTAGTACACCATTAATTCTTGCCTTTCTAGGGCATAGCGCAGGCTTTTCTCTAAAGTCAAGAGTTCAGGATTTTTAGTACCTAGGGTAGTGGTATAAAACTGGTAGTTATTTCTCCCTTCATCCTTGGCGTAATACAAAGCAGCATCTGCGTGTTTAATTAGGGTTTCAGCATCAGAACTGTGTTCGTTAAGTAGGGAAATGCCGAGGCTAGCACTTACGTAAAGTTCGTGACCATCAAGATTGAAGCCATTCTCAAAGGCGTGTAAAATTCTCCAGGCTACCTGAGTGACTTCCTCAAGACTATTCACCTGAGGCAGTAAAATAGTAAATTCATCCCCTCCCCAACGAGCTACTGTATCCCCACCTCTAAGGGAATCTTTCAATCTTTGAGCTACGCTTTGTAACAGTCGATCTCCCAGTGTATGCCCTAGAGTATCATTAATGATCTTGAAGCGATCCAGATCTAGAAACATCACAGCTAAACTCTCCCCATTACGAGCCGCGTTGGGTAGGGCTTTGGAAAGTAGCTCGTTGAATAGTAAACGATTTGGCAATCCAGTCAGCAGATCGTGAAGAGCCTGGTAACGAATTTTTTTCTCTACCTGTTGACGCTGCCAAGCACCACTGATACTAGCTGCCATTGTCAAAAGTGTGGATTCTTCGTGCCTTGACCAGTGACGCGCTTTTGAACAGTCTGCAAAGCCAAGGTATCCCCAAAACTTATCTTCTAGTCGCAAGGGTACTAGCAGCAGGGATTGAATACCATCTCGGATGAGGAGTTCTTGTTCTGCTATGGGAAATTCTGGAGTAATACCGCTAATGGACTGCCCTTCAGAGAGAGTAGCGTACCAACGTGCTAACTGAAAAGACTGATAGGGTTGATTTTGCCAGTGGTGGTGAGAAGAATCAAGTCCAAAACGTGTCCATTCAAATTGGAGGCTGACTGCCATCTCTCCTGTAGTTGGATGAGGATGGTTATTAAAGAGATAGACGCGATCTACCTTGACAGCTTCGCCCAACACCGCTAAAGCTTTATCAATACCAGTTTCGTAATTCATTTCTACCAGCAAATAATTAGCTGCTTCCGCAACTGCTTGTAGCAAGCGATCGCGTTGGCGCAGTTCGGCTTCGGCTTGCTTTTGCTCTGTAATATCCCTAACAATAAAAGTTCTAATCAAATCACTTTCAGGTAAACAGTGGACGGATTGTTCAAAAAATTTTTGATCGACTTCCACTTCCCGCATAAAAGGATTTTCTTTTCGATTCTTCACCGCATTTTGTAGTCCCATTAAGATGGGATGTTGCTTGCCAACTTCTCTGAGTTTGGGAAACTTGAGAGCTGCGGCGGGATTGAGATAAGTCACTGTTCCCTCTAAATCCGTCTCGATAATTGGATTGGGAACAAGTTCAGGGAAGGATGCTAAGCGAGCTAAGAGAGTCTCACTAGCTCCTTCAAAGTTGGGATCGACAGCTAGAGTTTGAAAATGACTGTTAGCATTGGCTGGCTGCGACAGTAAACTAGCTAGGTCTTCAGCTTCACAAGATTCAGAAAAAGCTTTTTCTGAAACGTTGGCGATCGCATAATATCTAGCCTGAGCTTGATTATTGCCAAATAAAATCACATCACCATGCTTGAGGTTATGAGAGGAACACTTATGACCATTCACTATTAAGCCATTAGTACTACCCTTCCCCTTGAAGTTGCCATCAATAATCAAAAATCCATATTGGTCACTCTCTGGAAGAGTTACCCGCAATAAAATAGCATGTTGCCTAGATACCGATCGGGAACGAAGGACAATAGAGTTCTCAGGATGTCGCCCAATAGAATAAGTAGTCTCTTGAAGGGAGATAGTTCGCTGCCCTTGCATGTCTTGGACAACCAATAGATGGCGTATTTTTTCCCGCTCATTTCCTGCCATCGCTCTTCCTCAAGTTCATATTCTGTTAAAAAATACTGCTCCAATTCAGTTTTAACCTTCAGTCCCCATTTTCTGGAATGGCTACTCAACTTTTATCAATAAAGTTAACCTTTCATTATCCCAGGATTAACTGTCTAAGATGAGATACCCAATTGGCAACCAGGAGTTTTAGTCTTTGTCTCAACTTGTCAAAAAAGTAGGAAGATTTTAGGACTTTCAGTCATTGTCTTCTACTTCCTTAAATATCCAGAATAAATTCAAATGACTAATATTATACATAGTATATTTACTGATTTTACAGTTATACATCAAGTAATTGCGTCAAATACAAACATAATTTTTCAGCTAATCAAGATAGTCATTTTAAAATTAATTTTACAAATAAGCTTAGTATATTTACTGATAAGATTATCTCTTTTATAAAAATTTATTCTCTAAAATTAGTCTGAATATCAAGTAATTTTCATGGTTGATCGAGAGAGTAATGGAAAATTCCCCAGAACTCTATATAGACTTTTTAGATACTAATCAAAGGGATAGGATACTGGGTATTTGTCAGTTGTCAGGAGTTAGTTGAAATTTTTCTATTGCTGTCCTTGTACCCCTTCATCCCTGTTCTTTTATATTTAGAGATATCGTCTGCCAAAAGTCTTTACTAATTGTCTTTTGCTAAAGGAACTCCAAAAAATAAATTATCCGACTTGAAGTTCTTGATTATTCACAGTCATCAGTCAAAAATCCTAAAAGTAAAGTTTAGTTTCAAAACACATGCACCCTTATATAGTAGTGGTAACTTATTAATTGAAGCCTCAAAGCTTCCCTGGCAGATCCAACAGCCAAAGTAAACAAGTTACATTAAGTTAAGAGGTAAAGACGCTGTTTCAACATCTGTCTCGTTCAATCAAACCAACACCCAACTTAAACGCTGACATTTCCTCAAACTCTTATTAAAAAGAGGGCAATGTTACTAGTTGCTTAGCACATTTCAAGTGTTAATCGATGTGTACAACCCTGAATAGATTTATCAATAAGAGGAAATGACTAAGTGCATATAAGATTGGGTGTTGTTGTTTTGAAAGGGTAAATTTAAATATTAAAGTAATAAATTGGCAAAAGACTGTCCAAAGAATTGATTGTAAGATGAAATCACAATTTAAACATCATTTGTAGTCAAATTATAATTCGTAATACGCTTCTCCTGGCGGAGACGCTACGCGAACGAGAAGCGCAAAGCGCTACGTAATTAAAACACACTTCAAAACTCTGTTTCTAAAACAATATACCTAATTACAATTTCGATTAGACGGATAAAGCAAAAGTTTTTTGCTATTATGGACAATCCTTAATGACAATGATAAATTAGCGAATCAGCAAAATTATCAATTTCAAAATGGATTATAAATCAAAGAAAAGTATAGCCCATCTTCCTGCAATGTTCTTCCCTCCGATTGCACAGATACTAGAGGAATGCCCCAGTCAAGACGAGCGGTGAAGCGATCGCCTTGCGACAAGCGCAAACCAAAACCAACAGAAGCTAAAGTGTTAGGGTCTGGAGCCGCACCGGAATTATTCCAGACAACGCCGAAATCTGCAAAAGGGACGACCTTTAATATCGTATCTGTTTCAGGTAAGCGGAGAATTGGTATTTGAACTTCGGCAGAAGCGAAAGTGCCATTATCAGTCAGTAGGAAATCTTGACGGTAGCCTCTAACACTATCTAGACCACCCAAACCAAACTGCTCTAAAGGTAACAGTGATGTAGATGCCAATTGTGTATTTACACGTAATAAGAATAAAGTATCAGGAGCTAAAAGACGTGCCCACTGTGCTTGTCCCTGCCATGCGAAAAAGCGGCTATCAGGACGCTCTGAATTAATTGTGGCATCAAACGCACCTATGCCCAGATTGAATTGAGAACGCAGGGCAATCACTTGGCGGCTATTACGAGATGTCCATTCCTGAAAAAAGCGCAACGCAGATATCCGCGTGCGTCCCTCATCGTCAGCTCCTAGAGAGGGGAAAGATAGTCGTTCTTCACCAGGAGGCTGATAAGTAGCTTTACTTTCTCGTCGAGATGCTGTAATTCCAAAGGCGAACTCTTGCGTGGGAGTTTGAATTACTGGCTGGCGGAATGTCAGTTCGTAGTAGCGAGAAGAAGATTCAATATCTAGGATGTCGAAAGGATATTCAATGACATTGCTCCATGACGTACCAAAGTTCAAGGAGAGTGTTCCGTTGCGAGGATTGATAGGCAACGTATAGCCAGCATCTAAAGCATTGCTACCATCGGTATTGGTGTAGGTTAGACTCAAACCATCTCCCAATCCTAGTAAATTGGCTTCATTGAGTTGTAATCGTCGTCGAAAGCTGCCAACACTAGGCGATCGCCCATTATCTAAAACTACTTGGGCACTGAAGGATTGTGCCTCTGCAACTTCGACTTGTAGCACACTTGTACCCGGACGCGAACCAGCTGACAATTCAGCTTTTATAGTTTGAATCAAAGGATTAAGTTGCAACAATTGTAATGCTTGCAAAAGACGCTCTCGATTCACAGGTGCGGACGTGGCTATTGCTAAACGGCTGCGGACATAATTCGAGTTCAGTCGTCTAGTACCAGTTACCTGGATATCTTCTAATTTACCTTCGACCACCTGAATTATGATCGTGCCAGATTTAATGGTTTGAGGTGGAATATAGGCACCAGAAGTAATATAGCCTTTTTGGACGTATAAATCGGTGATTGCAGAACGAGCTTGAAAAAGTTCAGCCAGAGAAATACGTCTTTTAGTAAATTTCTTGGTAACTTTGGCTAACTCTTCGGGACTAAATACTGTACTACCAACAACTTCAAACTTTTCGACAACGATAGTCTGTGGAATTTTATCGGGCAATGGGCGATCGGGTGTAGGAGTTGGAGCAGAAGGTGGAAGTAGTTCTGAAGGCGGAGGAAGTTGCTGTGGCAGTTGGGGAGAGGGTTGTGGAGAAGGTACAGGTGGTTGAATATCTTGTGGTTGGACATCTTGCGGTGATGGAATTTGCTGCGACAAGACAAAATTATTATTTGGTAATTTGGTATTATCAATAGCTTCAGCTTTTAAAGGCTTATTAGTCACGCTGCTCAGCAACACAAGTATACTCAGTGATAAGCAGGACACTGTAAGGTTTTGAGAGTATTTATCAATCATGGCACTGGATTAGTTTCTGGCAGAAACTAGGGTGTATACGGTAACTGCTTAGATTTAAGTATTACTTTACTTTATCTTTTGACAGTAAAGTTAATATTTTTAGTAAATCCCAAGATATTAAACACAGTATTTAACAAAAAATATCAATTAATCGTTATATTTCATATATCTAAATGAAGCATATAACTAAGTATAAAAAACTTTTCTAAAACAACCATAATTAATTGTCATACAGCAGTTCCCGGTGTTATGAGGTACAGTAACAGCAATTAGTAAACCAATTTTTTAAATCTTGAGGATTCATTAAGTTGAGTGCAACTGAGATTACTGTATCAACCATTTTTGTTGTAGTTGGAGCAAAACTGCGTA
>NZ_JAVRBR020000067.1:0-17289 GCF_034531165.2 Dendronalium sp. ChiSLP03b
CTGTTTCTAAAGCTTTGAGTACTGTACCTGATTCAATTACTGGTGAAATTAGTAAGAATTCTTTGAGTTGCATTCAACATTAGTACACTTGGGTGACAACCCTCAGTCTACCTGGTTTTGAGCTTAACCGAACCGTATTGCCACCACAATGCCAGTCGCACCTAGTTGCTACCCTAAAATCAATGAAAGTCTGGTCAGACTATCTCTGTGTAGAGTACAAAGATACACTAAAGAATCAACTAATTGAGGAGCAAAAATTCAGCAACATGTACGACATCATCATTGTCGGCGCTGGCCCAGCTGGTGGAACAGCTGCATATCACTTAGCTAAGAAGGGTCGCTCAGTATTAGTTTTGGAAAAAGAATCCCTACCAAGATATAAACCATGTGGTGGTGGTGTGTCACCTGCGATCGCTCAATGGTTTGACTTTGACTTTAGCCCAGCTATTTCTGTGAAGGCAGACTCCTTACGCTTCACCTGGAAATTGGGCGACCCTGTGGAAGCCAAAATCGAAACTAAAGAACCAGTCTGGATGGTGCGGCGAGATATATTTGACCATTTCCTAGTGCAGCAAGCCCAAAAGCAAGGAGCGGAACTACGCGATAATACCGAAGTCACAGGAATTGAGTTTAAAACTGACCATTGGCAAGTAAACACAGCCAATGGGCCAGTTACAGGTTACTACTTGATTGCGGCAGATGGTGCCAAAGGTCCAATGGCAAAATGGCTGGGCTTCAAACAACGTAAACGTCGCCTAGCAGGAGCTTTGGAAGCAGAGGTTCCAGCCGTGGTAGAAAACAAATCCACAATTCATTTCGAGTTTGGCTTGGTCAAAAACGGCTACATCTGGAACTTCCCCAAAGCTGATGGTTATTCGATAGGTGTTGGGACGTTCATTGGTGGTGAACCCCAAGATTTCAAAAAAATTTTAGATGAGTACGCCAAATCGTTTAACGTAGATATCAAAATTAGCAAGCAATATGGTCATCCCCTCTGTATTTGGGATGGTACTCAAAAGCTACACGCGCAAAATGCTGTTTTGGCTGGAGAAGCCGCTTGCGTAGTCGATCCTATGACCGCAGAAGGCATCCGCCCCTCAATTTTTACTGGCTTGCTCGCAGCAGAATTTGTTGACCGAGCGCTTGATGGCGAAATTAACGCTTTAGAACAATACAGCGAAGCCATCAACGAACAATGGGGTAGTGATATGGCTTGGGCCCAAAAAATAGCTGGAGCATTCTATCGCTTTCCTGGTATTGGCTATAAAGTTGGTGTAAAGCGCCCTTCTGGTGCCCAAATTATGGGTAAGATACTGTGTGGTGAACTGCGCTATAGTGACGTTGCTGGTCGTGCCCTCAAGCGTTTAATTCCTGGTTTTGGGGGTTAGTGAATAGTTAACAAGAAAGACAGAGGGCGGTATTCCTTCTGCCCTCTATTCTAGAAGTGAGTTCCTTTTTCATGCTTGGTGATGAAAATTTTTCATTGGGACTGACTTGTTTAATTATTAAAGGCTAATCCTGTAATTCAAGTAATTACAAAACCCTAAATTAGGATCTCTACTTTGCAGTAAGCTGTTCTATGTTTATGTGTTGTTTGCAATTAGTTTCCCGAAAAATATGAATGGGTCCATCAGTGCTATTAGCACAGGATTGGTTGCGTTTAGTGCCACTAACTTTGATGATATTGTCATTCTATTACTGTTTTTTTCTCAAATAAATACTACATTTCGCCCTCGGCATATTGTTATTGGTCAGTATTTAGGTTTCACAATATTAGTAATCCTCAGCTTGCCCGGTTTATTTGGGGGACTAATCATACCGCAAAACTGGATTGGATTACTTGGTTTGATCCCAATCGCAATAGGTATTAGCAGCCTGGTGAATGAGGAAAAAGATTCATCAACGGAAGTTATAGCAGAAACAACACAACCTGAATCATCATTAATTAGTAGTTTTTTATCGCCCCAGACTTACAGTGTGGCGGTAGTTACAATCGCTAATGGCAGTGACAATATTAGCGTCTACGTGCCCTTATTTGCTAGTAGCAACTTAGGCAGTTTTTTAGTAATTATAAGCTTATTCCCGCTCCTATTAGGAGTTTGGTGCTATACCGCATACAAGCTAAGCCATCAAAAAACTATAGCTGATATCTTGACTCGCTACGGCAATAACCTTGTGCCTTTTGTTTTGATGGGATTGGGTGCTTTTATTGTATTAAAAAGTGGAGCTTTAAATCCCATAAAGCTGGTTGCTAGTTGTCTGTGTTTAATGATTTTGGTGAAAAATGATAGTACCAATGAAATTGAGGAAATTCAAGTAGATGAGGTCAAGAAATAGGGGTATGAGGGTTATGTAGCCTTTTCACCTACACCCCACACCCCCATCCCCTTATACCTCTTTTTTCGCGCCAAATTAAAAATTCCGGTGCGGTGAAATCTTAAGCTGCACAATAAATAGGGGCAGGTTTTAAACCTACCCCTTTTGCTTCCAATATACTCCGCCCTACAGCGACAGCTACAGGCTTTAAACTATCAACCAAACTTACCATATCGTCCAAGGAAAGTGCTTGACGTGCATCAGAAACGGATTTTTCTGGTTCTGGATGACACTCAATAATTAACCCATCAGCCCCACAAGCAACCACAGCTTTCGCCAAGGGTGCTACCAGTTCCCGTTTACCTACAGCATGGGAAGGATCTACAATTACAGGCAAGTGAGTTATTTGTTTGAGAGCTACTACTGCTCCTAAATCTAGGACATTGCGGGTGTAATTATCGAAGCTGCGGATACCCCGTTCGCACATCACCACATCAGGATTACCGTGGCTTAAGATATATTCAGCTGCCATGACGAATTCCTCAATTGTCGCTGCTAAACCCCGCTTGAGTAGTATCGGCTTACCAGCTTGTCCTAAGGCTTTCAGCAAGTCGAAGTTTTGCATATTACGGCTACCAATCTGAAGCATATCAGCATGGGCAGCGACTACTTCAATTTGGGAAATTGACATGACTTCGGTGATGACTGGGATATTGTAACGCGATCGCACCTTGGCTAAAACTGCCAATCCTTCTTCTCCCATTCCTTGGAAAGCGTAGGGAGAGGTACGAGGTTTGTAAACACCGCCACGTAATGCTTGTACAGGCGCAGCAGATAATTTTTGGGCAACTATCTCCATTTGCTCTAAACTTTCAACCGCGCAGGGACCACCAATAACTATCACTTCTTTGCCGCCGAAGGCAGCTGTTTGTGAGAGTTTAACGATTGTCTGATGGCTAGTATAAGATTGTGTGGCAAGTTTGGCATTAATCATGGTTTGATTTTCCTTAATTAGTCAGTTGTCAGTTGTCAGTTGTCAGGAGGCAGGAGACAGAAGGCAGAAGTGAAGAATTATCTCCCTTGTCTTCCTTGTCCCCGCGTCCCCGCGTCCTTTATCTCTCTCATCTTCCCCAGTCTCCAGCGCAACAAAAAAGCCCGCAAACTTTAGTTCCGGGCGCGTTCTGATTCATCAGCATGACGCTATTTACCCGGAACTTGCTCTGGGCCAAAAGTAAAAGCCATAAAACCAGCTAATGAAATAGGTCATGATGATGAAATTTTGCTCCTTAAAAAACAAAAACCGCAGAGTTTGCTCTGCGGTTCACCGGGCGGTTTCCATGTGGAAACTTAATTCACTCCCGGTGAACCGCCTTAAACCAAAAATAAAAGTAGTAACTGCTGCTGAACATTAGTGGGGCGCTAAGCTAAAAATTTAATGTACACCTATATCATGCTCACAGTAACAGAAGGAGTTGGCAACGTCAAGACCCGCACAACCTTGAAAAAAAGCGATAGACTCAGTACAACTCGGAAGAAGGGGTGTAAGGGTATTTAAGAGAAGATTTCCCTACATCCCTATTCTCCTACATCCCTAGCGAACTAATTCTGCATTGACCCGATCGCTTGTTAAGCACAATTTAGTTTTATTATGCCCAGTTCTAAAATCTTAACTACATCTTTTGACTATCAAGGAGTTTATCCCTGCCCCGTTTGTCGCATAGGTAAGATTTCTCACATGCACTTGATGGAGGCAATGGCTTGTGACTTCTGCCATGAAATTTTTACTGTCAACCTAGAACAACAGCAAATTAAGATGCCTTCTCGGCAACCTCCGCTGATTTGGCGTTGGAATGGCTTTAATTGGACTGAAGCCCAGTTAGAAGGTATGGAATTGGGTTGGGGCTATGGGCTGGCAGCAATTGCTTTTGTAATTTTACCTACCACCTTAATTGGCATAGTCGCTTACTATTTTCCTCCAACTCTTAATGCTCCTATTACCTGGATGCCATATATCTGGACGTTATTAACTTTTTTGTCGCATTTATCAATTATTATTTGGATTTTTATTGAAGTTTATCAGATTCCTGTTGCGGCATATTTAAGAGCGATGAATCGATGGAGAAATAGAGAAATGGGTAGATAGCGATAAGTTGTTCCACATCCTTAATTATGCTGACTGATGAACGCCAGTTGTTTTAACAGAGGGAATCCTAACGGACAGTTTGCTCAAATCGCTATAATCCTAACGCAACTGTCCTAGGACTTATGCAACTGGTTCCTGATGACGGATGACTAACTACTACTCAATTTGTTACTTAAAATCTAGATATGTTTGAAAAAGTGAGCATAATTTAGCAATAACTAACCTACATCGACACAGAACTTCACGTTTATGCTGACATCGCGGTAGTGTTTTGGTGTATATCAAGAAAGGATATGATTTTGGAATATGCCCACGAAAGAGTTATTGATGGACTTAGTTCGCTGCGCTACGCTTATATAATACTCAGATATCAGTTTTACTCCGTGCAAATTTACTATGCAATTAACTGCTACCGAACTGCCCAGTATTATCTGAGTCAAAAATACTAGAAAATAGCAAACTATATTTCATCAAAAATTTCATATCAAAAAAACATTTTTCAAGGATTAAGCCGATAGAGGGTTGCATTACACATAATTAATTTGATTGTTCATTAAAACACCACCTTATGAGAGAGTTGGAGCGGTATTATAGAGTATTGGAATTAGAACCTGGGGCAACGCTTGAGGAAGTCAACCAGGCTTACAAAGATTTAGTTTTTGTATGGCATCCCGATCGCATTCCCAAAGATAATCTCCGCTTACAAAAGAAAGCCCAAGAAAAGCTACAAGCAATTAATGAAGCTCGTGAAAAATTGCGCTCTTTTAATGTTAAGCATCAAAGCATATATCATTCTTCACCAGTTAAACAACCAGTTCAACACAAAAAACCATCTCCAAGCACCTCTCAGCCACCAAAGCAAAGCTCTGATTTGAGTGGTAAAGACTTCAGTCGCTCAAATTTGAGTAATAAAGATTTATCTGGCAGAAACTTGAGTTATGCTAACTTGAGCGGTGCCGATCTCAGTGATACTTTTATGCACAAAGTTAATCTTAGAGGTGCAAATTTATCAGAAGCAAATTTGTTTAGAGCTAACTTACTTTTAGCTGATATGAGGGAAGCAAATTTGCGCTCTGCTAACTTGATTGGTGCGGATCTCAGTGGCGCTGACTTGCGTGGTGCTGACTTAACAGGAGCGCGGATTCGCTCTGGCGAGCGCTTACTGGTGAAACTGATAGGTGCTAACTTGGCTGGTGCAATTATGCCTGATGGTGTTATTCATGGTTGACAGAATTTTAGATTAAATAATTCAAAATCTAAAATACCTCAAAGGTTTTAATTTCCTAGTTTAAACTAGGAAATAAATCCAAATTACTAAATGGAATAAGAGCGTTTAATACTCAGCTAAAAAGCAAAAATTAAAAGCAATATTATTTCTTTTGCATTTTGACTTTTGATTTAAATCTCACTCTAAGAATTTGGGTGTAGTTCATTCATCTAAAAATTGCTGTAAGTAAATTCCCCTCCATTTTTGGACTTACGTATTTTAACTAATTCCAAAGTGGTGTTTATCGCGCAGAATATAGCAATGTAGATTTTTGTTGCACCTACCGGAGTTTGGAATATTTTAGCTATGAAAGTTTCCAGAATACTCCTGTCAATCAAGTGAGATTGGTTCTGAATGATTTAATATTATACCCATTTGAAAAACGATTGCGACAGATGGAAAGCTGAAAAGCTTATCTAGTAAATCTTTCACAATCCAAAATAATATTAGCTGTTAGGCTGAAGCTTCTGTGTGGAAATAACAAGACATATATGCAATCTGCTAAAACTAAGACTGCTTTAAACGACACACAATCCGAATTATCGGCAAAGGAGCCTGTGTCGCAAGTGCAATTGAACCATCAGGGTTGGATTGCTCGACTAGTTAATAGTCTCAGTATCAGTAAAAAGATTGCCTGGGGGTATGGCTTGGCTTTGGGTGTTGCTGTTGTGGGAACAGCAACTGGATTTATGGTGGGAGATTACTATCAGCGACAAGTGGTGGCACAAAAACAACAGGAATTCAAGGAAATCCAGCTACTTAATAGTTTAGAACTGACTTTACTACAGGTACAAGCACACCAACACAAGCTGATTTTATTGAGTGACAGAGAATTGTTGCAGCAAGAATACTCCCATTTGCTAAAACATATCACTGAACTCAACCAGCTATGGTCTGAAGTTAAGGCTTATACAAGTAGTGCAGATTACGCTTACGATAATCATGCTGAGGGTTTGCCGCAATTTCTGCAAAGTTACGCAGGTGTACCAGAAGCATATACTCAACAAATAACGGCATTACTAGGAAAAATTAATTTATCTAATTTGCAGCCAGAGAGTATTTCCGCATTCCAAAAACAACTGTTGAATTTTACGAACAATTCTACATACCTCAGATTGCACCAAGCTTCAGATGCTTTAGAAGAGGTTGTGAATTCTTCCTATAAGGATTTACAGAGTGCAGAGGCTGCTGTAAGAGATGTAGAAAAATTGCGAGAAAAGATTATTTTGGCCAGTATGCTATTGTCAGTGGCGATCGCTATCTTGTTGGCAAGTTACACTAGTGTGGCGATCGCTCATCCATTACGAAATGTTACCAATATCGCCCAAAAAATCACCCAGGAATCTAACTTCGATTTGCAAGTACCTGTAACGACAGTAGATGAAGTGGGTGTGCTAGCAACCTCTCTCAATCAACTAATTCAACGGGTAAATACTTTGCTAGCAGAACAAAAAGCTGAGGCATCTCGGCAGTTGATTCAGAGTGAGAAAATGTCCAGCCTTGGACAGATGCTAGCGGGAGTAGCACATGAAATCAACAATCCAATCAACTTTATTTACGGCAATCTCCAACATACTAACATCTACTTCCAGGATCTCTTGGCTTTAATTGATGCCTACCAAGAAAAAGTCAACGATGATGATATTGTGGCTTTATCTGAGGAAATAGACTTAGAATTTTTGCGAGAAGACTTGCCTAAGGTATTGCAATCTATTGAATTCGGGGCTACACGCGCCAGAGATATTGTTTTGAGTTTGAAAAACTTTTCCCGCCTCGATGAAAGCGAAGTTAATCTAGTAGATATTCATGCCTGTATTGATAGTACTTTGCTCATTCTTAATAACCGGATTAAAAAAGATATTACTGTTGTCAAAAACTATTGTGAATTGCCGAATGTTGAAGGTTATGCGGGTTCGCTTTACCAGGTGTTCATGAATATTTTGAGCAATGCCATAGATGCTTTAGAAGAGCAAGGCGAAATATCACAAGCTAAAAAAATTACGATCGCTACACAACGTTTAGCAGAGAATTGGGTAGAGATAAAAATTACTGATAACGGCTCTGGTATCTCTCCAGAATATCAGGCAAAGATATTTGAAACTTTCTTCACCACTAAACCTATGGGCGTGGGCACTGGTTTAGGGTTATCGATTAGCTATCAAATTGTGGTAGAAAAACATCATGGTAGATTAACGTGCGAGTCTGAGCTTAGTGAGGGTACTACATTTGCGATCGCTCTACCCATTCAACACCCAGTGAGTGACACATCTGCTCCATATCCTATACTAGCTTGCAGCATTACCTGACCAAAATCATAGTTGCCAAAAAATGAAAACAACCATGATGGGCAATAATACTTAAAAATCCTATTTCATCTAAAACACATCTGGCGTTGCATAATCACTTCATCCAGTCATTAGCAGTTATCAGTCAACTTACTCATGAGTTATGAGTCAGAAACTCTTGTAATATTGACTTTAGACTGTGTATCTCAATTCTCATGAACATTGCAATTATAGGTTGTGGCTACGTTGGTTATGCTGTTGCTCAATATTGGCAGCAAAAAATGACTTTTTTAGTTACTGCTACTACAACTACTCCTGAGCGCGTCCCAATCCTAGAAGCAGTAGCCCAAAAAGTTGCAGTAGTCCAAGGAAACGATCCAGAAAAACTAAAATCTATATTGCAAAATAAAGATATCGTACTATTGAGCATTGCTTCTAAAGGTGGCAAATTTTATCAAGAAACATATCTAGATACTGCCAAAAATTTAGTTGCTGTTTTACAGCATGTACCCAGTGTTAAACAAATAATATATACAGGCAGTTATTCAGTTTATGGCGACCAAAACGGTGCATGGGTAGATGAAACAATGCCAGTTGTACCTAACTATGCCAATGGAGAAATTCTCAAAGAGACTGAGGAAGTTTTGCTAACAGCATCTAATGAAAATCTCCGCGTTTGTATTTTAAGATTGGGTGGAATTTACGGGCCGAATAGAGAATTAGTGAAAATATTTGGTGCAGCTTCTGGCACAAGCCGTCCTGGTAATGGTGAAGATGTAACAAATTGGATTCACCTAGATGATATTGTTGGGGCTATAGAGTTTGTTCGACAATACCACTTACAAGGAATTTATAATTTAGTGGATGATGCCCATCTTACTAGTCGGGAATTACTTGACACTTTGTTTAAAAAACACAATTTACCCAAGGTTTCCTGGGATAGCTCTATTAAAAGTAACCGTCCATATAATGCCAAAGTATCAAATCAAAAGATAAAAGACGCTGGCTATCAATTAATTTACCCACAAATGCTATTTTAGCAGTTATTGATAATTTGGAATTATGCAACCATCTACTGAGACCAACAAACTCAATTTCACAACATCTCCCAATCAGTTCTACACTTGGCATAATTATCGCTGTGCCTACGAAATATACCAGCCAAATCATTCTACACCTGAAGGTATTCCTCTACTTTTAATTCATCCCATTGGTGTAGGATTATCGCGGCAATTTTGGCAGCGCTTTTGTGGCGAATGGTATACCACAGATCGTCGTAATCCGATTTATAATCCCGATTTACTGGGATGCGGTGAAAGTGATATGCCCCATGTAGCTTACACTCCAAAAGATTGGGCAAAACAATTGCATTACTTTTTACAAACAGTGGTGCAGAAACCCGCGCTCGTCGTGGTACAAGGTGGTTTATTACCAGTTGCGTTAGAGTTAGTTCAAAAAGAAGCGAATTTAATTGCCGGACTGATACTAGTTGGCCCTCCAGCTTGGGCTGTAACTACCAAAAAATTACCAGAATGGCAGCAAAAATTGCTTTGGAATCTCTTAGATTCGCTTTTTGGTAATGCTTTTTATCGCTATGCACGCACGCGTCAGTTTTTGCAGTCTTTCTCAACTCGCCAACTTTTTGCCTCAGCAGATACAGTCGATGCCGAGTGGTTGAATACTTTAGTAAAAGGTGCAGAAAATATCGCCAACCGCTACGCAGTGTTTTCTTTTTTAGCTGGATTTTGGCGACAGGATTATAGTAGTTATATTGCTTCTATAAAACAGCCAACACTGGTAGTTGTGGGAGAAACAGCATCGAGTATTAGCCAAGAAGGTAAACAAGAAACACCTGATGAACGCTTAGCTGATTATCTTGCCTATTTACCTCAAGGTCGTGGAATTAAATTAATGGGTAGAAATGTTTTGCCATACGAATCAACTACCGAATTTGTAGCAGCGATCGCACCATTCATCAACGAATTTTCTTAATTATTTAAGAATCTGTTTCTAGTGGTGGCTGAAGTTCTAATTCCCTCACAGATTGACAGAAATATCCAGCAATCTGTTTAGCGATCGCATCCGGTCGAGAAATTTTATCTAAATTGCAAAACACAATTACAGTCATCTTATCATCGATAAAACGAGTGATATTACTGGCAAATCCCAAGATTGAACCGTTATGACCTACCACTCGGCGATCGCTATAATTCAATACCCACCAACCTAAACCTACCACATATCTCTGTTTTTCCCAATCATTGCCTCGCTTGGGAGGATGAGGAGTCCACATCATCTCTAAGGTAGATTGCTTTAGTAGAGTTGCACTGTGAAGCGCCTGTTCCCACTTCACCATATCTGCCACACTGGAGAGTTGACCCCCAGCGGAGTAAGTAACTGAAGGACTGTAGTAAGGCTTATTAACCAGCTTGCCATCTAAAAGGCGGTAGCCAGCAGCTCGGTGCGGCACAATATCTTTAGGATGATTCATCATAGTTGCATTCATCCCCAAGGTCGCAAAAATTCGCTCTTGCAATAAATCTCCATAAGATTTGCCTGCCACCTTTTCCAGCATTAAACCCAGCAGATAATAGCCTGTGTTGTCATAGGCGCTGAATTCACCGGGTGGAAACTTCAAGGGTAAATCGGTGACTAAAGCCAAAATTTCAGATTTAGACAAATCAAGACGGGTAAGTTCCCAGTAGTTTGGCGCATCTGTATAGTTAGGAATTCCAGACTGGTGAGACAGAATATGCTTGATTGTGACACCTTGCCACGCTGGAGGTAGATAATCGAGATAGTTTGCGATCGCTTCCTCTAGTGAAATCACCCCTTCCTCCACCAACATCATTGTGACTGTGGCGGTAAACGTTTTCCCGACAGAGGCAATTTCATAAACTGTGTGTTCAGTTGCTGGTACAGAGTGTTCGAGATTCGCCAAGCCATAACCTTTAACCAAAACAAGTTCACCTTCTTGGACAACTGCAAATGACAGTCCAGGAATTTGGTTTTTCGCCATTGTCGCTTGGATATAGTCGTCAACCATGATTGACCTAATTTTTGTTTAAAGCTGTCAGTTTAGGAAACTCTAATAAATCAATTTAGCAAAAGAGAGAGTGAAAAATAATCACCCTCTCCGAAATTGACTTGATTTTTAAGCGAAAAATATTCTCTGTTTTTTTCAGATTAAGCTGTTGTTAGCAAAGCAACTAACTCTTGTTTTTTCTTCTTGTTATATCCAGAAATTCCTTGCTTTTTCGCCATATCTTTAAGCTGTGCGATTGTCAAAGTATCCAATTTCGGTTCTGGAGTAACTATTGGTGTAACCACTTCTAGTTCTGATTGAGGAGTGAGATAAAATACCTCTTTGAGTGCATCTAGTTTTTTTCCTTTGGTTATGCCGCATTTTAGCATTGTAATTGGCTCAAAGTTTTTCCAGGATTGGCGTGGAGCCTCATCAATACGATTAGTAGCGATCGCCAGTTTTATACCTTTTAACTCACTATTAGGTTTTTCAATCAGGTACTGCAACGCCGCTTGAATTTCATCTCTGCTTGCAGTTGACAGATTAACTTTAGGGATTAACTCACCAGTTAAAATCCTAGTCAGATCGAATGTTCTCTCACTAGAATCTGTGACAATGCACCATACTCTTTCTAAACCGACTTCCTGTGCGATCGCGTAAACGAATGAGTTACCAATGACTTCATACTGGTCTTGTTCGATTTCTTTAACAATCACCGGAACCCAATTGCGACCACCTGATTCCATCAATACTTTTCCAGCTGCCTTAATACAAAACTCTGGTGCATCCGTACCGGGTGCATCCCACTTTTTATTTTGCAATGAGAGAATAGCTGTCATTGCGTTCGCGTAGCGTCTCGTAGAGAGGAGGAACGACGAAGCAATCGCATGGACTCGCTCGTAGTTGGAGGACTTTGCGATTGCTTCGCTTCGCTCGCAATGACATGCAAAAAAGTGGGATGCTCCCGACGGCGAAGACTAGCGATGCCATCTAAATTATCAACAAGATAACTCGTAACGACTCTGAAGAGGCAATGGTTGCCGCAGCCTCTATCAATGTTTTGGATTGGGAATCAGCAATATTTGACCTAGAACTTCCAATCTCACTACTTGTGAGATTGGAAGTCCATAGTAAAGCTTATGGAAAATTAGAATTTTTCTTCGTCTTGATGTGTCTGTTCAATATCTTGTGACATCGAATCTTGCAGCAGATGGTTAGAACTGATTTGTTCTGCTTGAGGTTCACTCTTGATTTTTCCATCCCAAGAGTAGTTGCAAATTTTAGTACGAAGCACCGCACCTAAAGTTTTGTTAATCGCAAAAGCAAACAAATCGATAAAAATGAGGTCTACAGTTCGACTAATCATCAGTCCCTCTTGAGCTTTTCAGCATCAACTGAGATTCACCTACACTAGAAAAGACATATTTTCCAGAAACTTCTTCTAAATAGTTACTCTCTTTAAGACTAAGCAAAACTCATGCGCTCTGACGGGGTGCGAGCGACTGGTAGCGACGCGCCATAGCGCGTCTCTACTTTTCTAATTGGTGTTAGGGCTTCTCAGTACCCGTTTCTTCAGATGCAGGCATGATAGGAGCGCCATTAGTTAGGTTGAGAATGCCGGAAACAACGATTTTTTCACCAGCTTTTAGTCCTTCGAGAACTTGATAATTGCTTCCCTGAATGTCTCCCAATTTCACAGATTTTTGTAGAGCTACCAAAGGCGGCGCTCCAGGTTGGGGTTTTTCTGGTGCTTGAGCCACAAAGACAAAAGTCTGCCCACCTAGGCGCGATACTGCGGTCACTGGAATTAAAATTCCTGGACGTTCGTCCCAAATTACTTTGGTTTGCACTAACTGGCGATTGAGCAGTTGATTTCTAGAATTGCCAAAGGTGGCTTTAGCCAAAACCGTTTGCGAATTTGTACTGGCATCGGGAGAAATAAAACTTACTTTACCCGTGGCTGTAGGTTGACCTTGAGCATCTAACATTTGCACGGGTAATCCTATACGCAACTGTTTGGCTTCGGTTAGTGGGATGGATAAATTCAGTTCCAAAGAGTCGTTTTTAGTAAGTGTGGTGAGTTGATCTCCTTTGCCCACGTACTCTCCTACCCTTACCGGGATGTCACCAACAATACCTGCAAACGGAGCTCGGACATTTGTGTATTGCAGTTGCACTTGGGCGGCTTGGACTTGGGCGGCTGCCTGAGTTACTTGAGAACGAGCTTGGGCAATCTCTTCTGGACGAGAACCATTTTCTAGTTGTCTGACGTTTTGTTTCTGTTGTTCCAAGGCAGCGGCTAGCTCACTAATATCAGAGCTTCTACTTTTGCGGACTTGTTGTAAGCGTCGTTGAGCGACAACCAGGGAAGCTTCAGCACTACGTTGTTCTTTAACATATCCTTCTAGGGCATCTTGAGAAACTGCGCCTTCTTTTCTCAATTGTTCGTATCGCTTTGCTCGTGACTGTGCTAGTTCTAAATCGGATTTGGCTGATTCAATTTGAGCTTCAGCTTGAGCAACTTCTTCGGGTTGCGCTCCGGCTTGAGCATCTATCAGACGAGCTTGAGCTTGAGCAAATTGAGCTCTGGCTTGGGCAATTTCTTCTTTTCGCGTACCTGCTTTGAGTTCGGCAAGACGTGCTTGGGATTGTTCTAGTGAGGCTTTCGCTTGTAATAGCTGGGCTTGGGCATTGTCACTTTGCAGGCGAATCACAACTTGCCCTTGTTGGATGCGATCGCCTTCTTTGAATAAAATTTCACTAACTCGCCCCTCTATCTCTGGCTTTAATATGACTGAGCGTGGAGCTTCTAAAGAGCCAACAAAATCAGAAGTTTCTTGGATAGTTGCAGTCTCTACAGTGGCTAGCTTAACAGGAATTCCCATCGGTTTAGCAGCTGCGCCAGCGCCTGGAGGTGCATTACTAGCAAGGCTACTTTGCCACCAACGCCAACCCAAGCCACCGCCTGCAATTAACAAAATAACTCCCAATATCAGAGGCCAACGCCGCTTTTTTGGCTTAGACAGTTGTTTTTGTTCTGGCAGCGATTCTTGTTGTTGAACTTGATTGGCATCAGTAACAGTGGGCTGTTCTGTTTCAACGGGAACTAGGGAATCAGAGAATTCAGAGTGGGGCATCTTCGTTTTCTCGTCTTGATAGATTTAGACTCTAGCAATGTCATCTTGGCTGAAAAAGCTTTATATAAAGGATATTTCAGCCCTTTTTTTCGATGTTTCTATACCTGTGATTTGTAGAATTCGATGGAATTGTCGAAATCCTGCGCTCAATGTTTGGTTAAGAATAATCTGTATTGATTGGCGAAATGCTAATACCACGTATAAACAAGTCAACACAAGTCTCGATGTAGCATTCGCGACTATAACCCAATGTAGTTGGGGTATCACTACAACGCAGCATTCCGTGAAGCAGCATACCGCCGAAACTATCCACAGATGCCCTCAAGTCTATATCTAGGCGAACTTTACCCTTCTCTTGACCTTTCTGTAAGTACACAATCATCTGTTCGCGCAGCGATTTGTCAGTTTCGTATACAATCTGACGGGCGGCTTCAGGATACCGCTTCGCTTCGCCAATAAATGTCCGAATTAAAGCTTCATGCTCCTCCATCATGCTGCTGCAAAGTCTTGCATAATCCTTCAAGTCAATGTACAAGTTTTGAGTCCATTCGTCCTGATGGGCTAGGGCTTCCGCTTGTAAAGCTACAGCCTGCTGAATCACAGCAGCTAGGAGTTGCTCTTTACATTGAAAATGGCGAAACAGAGTTACTTCATTCACCCCAGCGGCACGAGCAATCTCACGCGTTGTGGCTTTCGTTAAGCCTGCATTCGCAAACACCTCAGTTGCCGCCTCGATCAACCTTGCACGAGTTTGTGCAGTTTTTGACGCTATGTTTTCCATGAAACTTATGCAAGTACTTGCTGACAAATGTAAGCGCTTGCTTGCATTATATACACATAGGTCGAAAATGTGTATAAAGTGAAGAAAGCCAGTAGCGATCGCGTAAAAACCTACGCTCGCGAAGCAATCAGTTGAATTTTAGGGAAAAATACATAAGTTTCAGTTATTTGTTTTCTGCTTAAAAGCTATAGATTTAGAATTTTCCATAAATAAAAACTATTAATTAATTCAGAAGTAGTACAAAAAGCCTGCCTGAATAGTTCTGCATATTTGTTGGTTGTTAGTGCGATCGTGGGCATACTGACAGGAGAACAAGTTGGAACGAATTATTATATTTTGGAGGTAAGATTATGCAGTCAGTTAAAAGAATAGAAATTTTTGCCAATTCAGTCGAACAAAGTAGGATTTTAGAGGCTTTGGAACGAGCAGATGTCCTCGGTCATACAGTCATTAAAAATGTATGTGGCAAAGAAAAAAGGGGCAAACTAACAGATGATTTGGCAATGAGCTTGCAAGACAATGTGTATATCATTGCTTTCTTTCATCCCGAACAACAGCTGCCAATTGAGGCATATGTCAGACCAATTCTGAATAAGTTTGGGGGAAGCTGTTTTATTTCTGATGCGATAGAACTCGAAACAACTAAATGTGCTAGTTAGACTGCTGAGTTTCCGGGTTAGGGTGGTACTTAAATTTTCTTTGTCAGTATTCAAAGTCAAGTCGTTTCAGTCGGTATCCTGAGACAGTGCTTTGAGATGTTAAGGGAGCGATCGCAAAAGTGATATGATTCAGATTCTTGAAAAAACCAATACAAAACTCTATACAAATTGGTTGGTGTGGCAATGGTTTGGAGCAGAGTACTTGGATTGGTTTTATTGGAGTCTGTGATATTTACTTCAGCTACCCTGACCTGCCAACAAAGTTCTCAAAGCCAAATTACCTGTAATTTGTAACTTTGACTGCGGTAGGTTACACACTAAATAATGAAACTGATTAGAATACACAAGGTGCAATCTCATTCCCTCGTCAGAACTAATCATGGAAAACTTTATTTTTTACAACCCAGTCAAAATACTGTTTGGCAAAGGTCAAATTGCCAATATAGCTGCTGAAATTCCTGCTGATGCCAAAATTCTCCTCACCTACGGCGGAGGCAGCATCAAAAGCAACGGCGTTTATGACCAAGTTAAGTCTGCGTTAGCTGGACGTAATGTAATTGAGTTTGGCGGTATCGAACCCAATCCTCACTTAGAAACGCTTTTGCAAGCAGTTGAATTGGTACGAAAGGAAAATATCAATTTTCTCCTGGCTGTTGGTGGTGGTTCTGTGGTTGATGGCACTAAGTTTATTGCAGCTGCGGTTCCCTTTGTCGGCGACCCCTGGGATATCTTAGCAAAACAAGCAACTGTAAAGACTGCTGTACCTTTTGGTGTGGTGTTGACACTACCAGCAACAGGCTCAGAAATGAATACAAGTTCAGTCGTTACCAAGTGGGAAACTCAAGAAAAACTGTACTTCAGCAGTCCCTTAGTGTATCCCCGCTTTTCTGTTCTTGACCCAGAAACTACTTATTCTCTTCCTCAGAGGCAAATTAGCAATGGAATTGTAGATGCTTATACCCATGTGATGGAGCAGTATTTGACTTATCCTGTGAATGCGCCATTGCAAGACCGATGGGCAGAGTCAATTTTGAAAACTCTGATTGAAGAGGGGCCAAAAACCCTAGCTAATCCTCAAGACTACGATGCACGGGCTAATGTGATGTGGTCTGCGACTTTGGCACTCAATGGGTTAATTGGTGCAGGAGTTCCCCAAGATTGGGCAACTCACATGATTGGTCATGAGTTGACGGCACTGCATGGTCTAGATCATGCTCAAACTTTGGCGATTGTATTACCCAGTACACTTTCGATTAGACGCGATCGCAAATGGCAAAAACTCCTACAATATGCCCAGAGAGTTTGGAACATTGTCAATGGTAGTGAGGAAGAACGAGTTACCGAAGCAATTGATAAGACTCGGAACTTCTTTGAGTCTGTAGGTGTACGCACTCGTTTATCTGACTATGGTGTCGGAATTGACACTATTCCTGTGATTATTGAACGTTTTGAAAAGCGCGGTTTTGTAGCTTTAGGCGAACACCAAGATGTTAATCCTCAGGTTGTTGAGCAGATTTTAACTCTCTCGGCTTAGACAGGCTACGGTGTACACACAAGTATGCCCAGAGCGAGTTTCCAGCCAAAAAAGGTGGATTCAAACAGATCTAGTCCGCGAACCAAAGTAGTAATACCAGGAGGTTTCTGAGACTTGTAACCAGACCAACCACCAATTCGAG